>DASZRI010000308.1:0-11432 GCA_035549215.1 Gemmatimonadaceae bacterium
GACGCCGGACCAGCCGCTCGAGGTACGCCTCGATCCGTGGCACACCACATACGACTGGGACCGGCGCAATGACGTCGCGGGGCCGAACCCGCTCGGGCTCGGCGGCGCGCAGGCGGTGTTCGACTGGCCGTTCCTGGACCAGTCCAACCGCGACCACGCGCTCGTGGCACTCTCCCCGATGGCCTGGTACTCGAATGGCGGCGCGATGACGATCGGCGTGCGCGCGCGGACGAACTACGCGGGCCTGGTGGATCGCTACGACTTCGGGCTGGCGGTGGGGACTGCGTCGCGCACGACCGCGCGCGGGCTCGCGCCGAGCGGCGCGAGCCGGGTGCAGGCGTGGTGGCGATTCGAGAATCCGTATCCGGGCTTTGCCTCCGCGCCGCTGATCGGGCTGTCCGGCGGTGCCGCACTGCTGGACGGCATCGCGCGAGTCGACCTGTCGCAGCGGTGGGACCTGAGCCCCCTCTGGACCGCGCGCGGACCGCAGGTGTCGGCGTCGCTTGGCGCGACGGGCGCCTATCCCTACGACCGGGCGATGCTGCCCGAGGGCTGGGACGATCGGGCGCTCACTGAGCTTCACGGCACGTTCGGCATCCGTGTGCCGCGGGCGCTGCTCGCGGACAGCGGGTATTCGTCGGTGGACGCGGGGGCGGGCGTCGGCGTCGCCGCGCATGCACCGTCCACATACGGGCGCGCGGAGCTGACGGCACGGAGCGCCAACTACTGGAACGGCGGGGCCAACGCGCTGCTGCTGCGCGCGTACGGTGCGCTGAGCAGTGCCACGCCCGCGCAGGCGGCGCTGCACCTGTCGGCCGAGAGCCCGCTCGAGACGTTCGCCAACGACTGGTATCGCCCGCAGGGCGCGATCCTGAAGCGGCCGGGGGTGAACTTCCTGCCGTTCGGCGGCGCGGGCCTGCGCGCCTACGATCCAATGGTGACGGTGCGCCGGATCCTTGCCGTGAACGGGGAGATGGCGCAGCGGCTCGTGCCGATGTTCTTCGACCGGCTTTCGCTGTGGGGATCGGTGTTCGGCGACGCTGGGTTCGCCTCGTCCACGACGTACACGCTCGATGGCGCGTTCCTGGCCGACGCCGGGGCGGGGCTCGCCGTGCGTGGCAAGCTCTACGACCGCGACGTGACGCTGCGGCTGGACGTGCCGCTGTTCGCGCACCAGCCCGCGCTGGCGGGCGGGCGCGGGCTTACGAAGAGCGGCGCAGACGTGGCGGCGCGGTGGGTCTTCTCGTTCAGCGACCTGTGGTGAGCGCGCCGGAAGGGGGCGCGGAACTTGCGATGGCGTGCGATATTCCCCGTGGCGCCGCCTGGCCGATGCCGGGCGGCAGCCACCCGCCGCACCACGCCACACCCGGACATCACACATGAGCGGACGAACCAGCGTCACGCACGTCCCCAAGCCATGGGGACACGAGACCATCTGGGCGCACACCGACCAGTACGTGGGCAAGATCCTCCACATCAAGGCCGGGCAGGCGCTCTCGGTGCAGTACCACCATGTGAAGGACGAGACGGTCTACCTGTTGTCGGGCGAGCTGATCTACCGGGTGTGGGACATGCCGGTGGACGGCGACACGCTGCCGCCGCAGGCGAAGGCGGTTGACGTGAACCTGAAGCTCGGCGAGGCCTACCGGATCACGCCGCATACGGTGCACCAGATGGAAGCGGTGACCGACTGCGACATCCTCGAAGCCTCCACGCCACACCTCGACGACGTCGTGCGCCTGCAGGACCGCTACGGGCGCCAGGGGACGAACGCACCATGAAGGTGATCATTCCGCTTGCGGGCAAGGGCACGCGCCTGCGTCCGCATACGCATGTCACGCCGAAGCCGATGCTGAAGATCGCCGGGAAGCCGGTGATCGACTATGTGATGGACGACCTGCAGCGGCTCGGGAACGTGGAGCAGGTGGTGTACATCACCGGGCACCTCAAGGAGAAGGTCGAGGCGTACGCGCGGGGCAAGTACCCCTTTGACTCGGTGTTCATCGAGCAGAAGATCCAGGACGGCACCGCGGGCGCCGTGGCACTGGCGCGGGAGTACGTGGACCAGCCGGTGCTGATCGTGTTCGTGGACACGATCTTCGACGCCGACCTCTCGGTCATCAACCGCACCGACGCCGACGGCATCATCTGGACCAAGGAGGTCGAGGACTACCAGCGCTTCGGCGTGGTGGTGACCGACGCGGACGGGAACATGACGCGGATCGTGGAGAAGCCGTCGACGCCGGTCTCGAAGCGCGCGAACATCGGGCTGTACTACATCCGCAACTGGAAGCTGCTGTTCGAGGGCATCGACCACGTGCTGCGGCAGCCGGCGAACAAGGGCGAGTATTACCTCACCGACGCGTTCCAGTACATGATCGACCGCGGCGCGAAGATCCGCGTGATCGACGTCGAAGGCTGGTACGACGCCGGCAAGCTGGACACGCTGTTGGAGACCAACCGCACGATCCTCGAGAAGCGCGGGATGGCGCGGCACCCGCATGCGGGCACCGACGTGCAGTTCGTGGAGCCGGTGTACGTCGAGAACGGCGTCACGCTGTCGCACTGCACCATCGGCCCGAATGTCTCGATCACGACGGGCACGGTGGTGGAGCACAGCACGCTGCGCGACACGATCGTGGGGGGCAACGCGAAGCTCACCAACTGCACCCTGTCCAACTCACTTGTGGGCGACGACGTGATCCTGGACGGCGTGAAGGGCGAGGTGACGATCGGGGACCACTCCGAGGTACGCGTCCGCTAGGCGCGCGGTTCACGCCCCGGCGGCCGCCACGACGATGGCCAGGGCCCGCGCGACGCCGCGCGGGCCCTGCGTGTTCTCATACCACTCGTTCGTCGTGTGGGCGTCGGAGCCGGCGCCCCCGGCGCCGATGGCGATGGCAGGGATGCCCAGCCCGATCGGGACGTTGGCATCCGTCGAGGCGGTGGCCAGCTCTGGCGCGATGCCCAGCGCCTGCGTGACGGCGTGCGCGGCCCCGACCAGCGGGTGATCCGCCGGCGTCTGGCCGCAGGGGCGGTCTCCGATGCTCGTGACCTCGCACGTGAGCGGCGCCGTGTGCCGCGCCCGACGCCCATTCTCCTCGGCGATCGCGGTCGTCACGGCGGCGCGCAACTCGCGCGCAATGCGATCGAGCTCAGCGGCGTTCACGGAGCGCGTGTCCACCTCGAGCCACGCGTGCTCCGGAATGGCGTTGATCGAGAGCCCGCCGCCGATCCGCCCGACGCTGAGCGTCGCGCGTGGCTCGGCGGGCAGCCGAATCGCGGCCAGGCGCGACACGACAAACCCCGCGGCGTGGATGGCGTTCGGCGCGCCGAACGCGGCCCAGCTGTGGCCGCCCGGGCCGCGAATGTCCACGCGCACGCGCCGTGCACCGAGCGCGCGGTGGATGATCCGCTCGTCGCCGGCGCCGTCGAGCGCGATGGCCGCCGCCGCACCGCGACCCTCGCCGGCGAAGTAGTGCTTGGCGCCGCGCAGGTCGCCCGCGCCCTCCTCGCCCACCGTTGCGACGAACTCCACCGGCCGCTCGGTGAGGAGCGTCCTGCCGTCGAGCACCTCGCCGATGGCGAGCAGCACCGCCAGGCCGCGGCTGTTGTCCGTGATGCCGGGCGCGACGAGGCGCGCGCCGTCGCGCCGCACGGTGAGGTCGGTGCCCGCCGGGAACACGGTGTCGAGGTGCGAGCAGATGACCACCGGTGGGAGCTCCGCGCGGCCGGGGCGGCGGGCGATCACGTTGCCGGCGGCGTCCTGATGGACGTTCACCAGGCCGAGCGCGCGGAAGCGCTCGGAGATCCAGGCGGCGCGACGCGCTTCGTGACCGGTCGGCGCCGCGACCTGCGTGATGGCCACCTGGGTGGCGACGATCGCATCGTCCATGGCGGCGAGCCGGTCGCGGGCCGGCGCGAGCGCGGCCAGGAGGTCGGTGATGGGCGTGCGGACGGCGGGCATGCCGATCAATGCAGGGTCACCCCCGGCCCGCGCAAGTGGTAGATTCTCGCGCATCATGGCCAGGGATTCGCAGGCACCTCGCGTCGGGCGCAACGTGATCGCGCTGGGACTGGTGAGCTTCTTCACCGATGTCTCCAGCGAGATGATCTACCCGTTGCTGCCCCTCTTCCTCACGATCACGCTGGGCGCGAGCGTGAGCTTCGTGGGGGCGATCGAGGGCGCTGCGGAATCCACCGCCGCGCTGCTCAAGCTGGCCAGCGGGTGGTGGTCCGACCGCGTGCACCGGCGCAAGCCCCTGGTGCTCATCGGCTACACGATCGCGTCGATCACCCGGCCGCTGATCGCGATCGCGACGAGCGCATCGCAGGTGCTGGCGATCCGCGTCGGCGATCGCGTGGGCAAGGGGCTGCGCAACTCGCCGCGCGACGCACTCATCGCGGACTCGGTGGACCCCGCGATCCGCGGGCGCGCCTTTGGCGTGCAGCGGGCCTGGGACAACGCGGGCGCGATGGTGGGGCCGCTGGTCGCGTTCGCGCTGCTGCAGTGGGAAGGGCTCACGCTGCGCACGGTGTTCTGGCTGGCGCTCGTCCCGGGCATCCTGGCCGTCGGCACCGTGATCTGGGGCGTGCGCGAGGTGCCGAAGCGCGAGGCGAAGGCGAGCACGCTCGACCTGGCGCAGCCGATGGGCGGGCGCTTCTGGGCGTTCCTCGCCGTGATCCTCGTCTTCACGCTGGGCAATTCAACGGACGCGTTCCTGCTGCTGCGCGCCAGGCAGCTCGGGGTGCCGATCGCGCTGGCGCCGATCATCTGGGCGCTGCTGAATCTCGTGAAGACCACGTTCAATGCGCCGGGCGGCGCACTCTCGGACCGCGTCGGGCGTCGCCCGACGCTGGTCGCGGGGTGGCTCTTCTACGCGGCGGTGTACCTCGGCTTTGCGCACGCCTCGCAGCAGTGGCACGCGTGGGCGCTGTTCGCCGTGTACGGCCTGTACTTCGGCTTCGCGGAAGGCGCCGAGCGCGCCCTGGTGTCAGACATCGTGCCGGCCGAGCGTCGCGGCACGGCGTTTGGCTGGTACTACCTGGCCGTGGGGCTGGGCGCGCTGCCCGCGTCGCTGGTGTTCGGGGTCGTGTGGGACCGCGTGAGCCCTGCGGCGGCGTTCACGATGGGCGCCGCGCTCGCGCTCGTCGCGGCGCTCGGGATCGCGATGCTGCCGGTGCGTCAGCAGCAGCGCGCACCCGGCCGCGCGTAGCGATCCTCCAGCCGCTGCCGCGCGAACTCGTCGCGCGACAGCACCTGTTGCCCCGGATGGCACGCGCGCATGTGCGCGGCGTAGTGCTCGTAGTCGGGCGCGCCGATGATCCGTCGCAGGGCCGCAGCCGCGGCATCCAGCCGGCGCTGCCACGCGCGAGGCGCGTGTGCACGGGGCGAGCGCATCAGTCGCCGACTCCGGCGGTCGCGGTGCGCGGCTCGAACGGAACCTCCGTGGACACCGCGGGCTTGCGTCCGCCGACCACGAGCATCCATTCGTGCGCCGACGCGATGACGATGACGACGACCGACAGCATGAAGAACGCCGCGACGGCCGCGTCGAGGTAGTCGTTGAACATCATCCGCCGGGCGGCGAGCATGGTGGACGCCCCGGCCGGGAGTGCGCCGGTGTCGAGCACGGCGCCGATGCCGCGCGCATGGGCAAGGAAGCCCAGCCTGGGGTCGGGCGACCACAGCTTGGCCCAGCCGGCCGACATCGTGATCACCACCAGCCACGCGAGCGGCAGGAGCGTCACGGGGGCGTAGCGCGCCTTCCCCATCTTCACGATGACCGTGGTGCCGACGCAGAGCGCCACCGCGGCCAGGAGCTGGTTCGAGATCCCGAACAGCGGCCACAGCGAGTTGATCCCGCCCAGCGGGTCGATGACGCCCTGGTAGAGGAAGTGCCCCCACATCGCGACGAAGATCGCGCTCGACAGCAGCACGGCGGGGTACCACGACACGCGCCCGAACGGTTCCCACACGTGGCGCCCCAGGTCCTGCAGCATGAAGCGCCCGACGCGCGTGCCGGCGTCCAGCGTTGTGAGGATGAACAGCGCCTCGAACATGATCGCGAAGTGGTACCAGATGGCCATGGCGCCGCTGCCGCCGAGCACGTTGGCAAAGATGTGCGCCATGCCCACGGCCAGGCTCGGTGCGCCGCCGGTGCGCGAGAGCAGCGACGTCTCGCCCACCTGGCGCGCGAGCTGCTGCAGTTCAGCAGGGGAAACGGTGAATCCCCAGGTGGCCACGGCGTGGGCGGCGCTCTCGACGGTGCCGCCGAGCGCGCTCGCAGGCGCGTTGATCGCGAAGAAGACGCCCGGCGTCAGTGCGCAGGCGGCGATGAGGGCCATGATGGCGACGAACGACTCCATCAGCATGCCGCCGTAGCCGATGAGCGGCGCGTCGGTCTCGCGCTCGAGCAGCTTTGGCGTCGTGCCCGAGGCGATCAGCGCGTGGAAGCCCGAGATGGCACCGCAGGCGATCGTGATGAACGCAAAGGGAAAGACCTTGCCGGCGAACACGGGGCCGGTGCCGTCGGTGAAGCGCGTGAGCGCCGGCATCTGCAGCGGCGGCAGCGCGACCAGGATCCCCACCGCCAGTGCGACGACGACGCCGATCTTCACGAACGCGGACAGGTAGTCACGCGGGGCGAGCAGCAGCCACACCGGCAGCACGGAGGCCGCGAACCCGTACACCATCACGAGCCACGCCAGCGACGTGCCGCCGAGCGTGAACATCGCGGCGAGCACGGGATCCGCGGCCACCCAGCGCCCGGCGTACAGCGCGACGACGAGCAGCGCCACGCCGATCGCGCTGGCCTCGAGCACGCGGCCCGGGCGCAGCCAGCGCAGGTACACGCCCATGAACATCGCGATCGGGACCGTGAGCCCGATCGTCACCGTGCCCCACGGGCTCGAACGCAGCGCATTCACGACCACGAGCCCGAGCACGGCGATGAGGACGATCATGATCCCGAGCACGGCCACGAGCGCGGTGAACCCGGCCACGGGGCCGATCTCCTCCTTGGCCATCTGCCCCAGCGTCTTGCCGTCGCGGCGTACGGAGGCGCAGAGCACGACGAAGTCCTGCACCGCGCCGCCCAGCGCGACGCCGATGATGATCCACAGGGCGCCGGGCAGGTAGCCGAACTGCGCCGCCAGGGTGGGACCGACAAGCGGTCCCGGCCCCGCGATGGCCGCGAAGTGATGGCCGAAGACGATCCACCGATTGGTCGGCACGAAGTCGCGTCCGTCGCCCAGCCGCTCGGCGGGCGTACGGCGGTTGGGATCGAGGGCGAAGATGCGCGCGGCGATGAAGCGCGCATACAGCCGGTAGGCGACCAGGTACGTGCAGATGGCGGCCACGAGCAGCCAGGCCGCGCTGATCGACTCCCCTCGACGCAGCGCGAGCGTGGCCAGCGCGGTGGCGCCGAGCACGGAAATGGCCGCCCACGCGAGGGCGCGCAGCAGCTTGGGCATGGGGACGACTCCGGTGGGCGAGTGCGGGGGCGGGGGGAGGGTGTCGCGGCCGGGCGGATCCGGTGCGTCGGCAAGGGCAGCGCGCCGACGCTCGAATCGGGCCCAAATTGGGTGCGCGGCCGGGCGCGGTCAACGGGCACGCGTCCAGAGCGGGATTTCCCCTCATGCGTTAACTTGAGGCCGTGAAGCGCACCCTCCTTGTCGCCTGCGTCGTCAGTGCAGCGGCCTGTGCCTCCCGGGCGCAGGAGCCACCCCGCGCCGCGGCCCCCGTCCCGGCGGAACAGGCGCGTCCGCTGGCGTCGCTTGCCGCGCAGCGCGTGGTGGTGACGCCCGTGTTCAGCGTGCGGCGGGACGACGCGCTGGGCTGGGGTGCGGCCATCGCCCGGCCGCGCGCGACCATGCGCGCGCTGGACTCCGCGATCGTCGCCGAGTTCGACGAGCGGGGGATGCGTCGCCGGTGGTACTTCGCGCCGGACCTGGACCGCAGCTACCAGGTGAACCCGACGTATTCGCCCGATCCGTACGACCTCGCGGAGTCGGGGCTGCGCAACGGGCTCCCGCCGGGTGAGCGGTACGGCGAGCCGCTGGCGACGCAGCTCCGCACCCTGATCGCGCTGCACGACGACGCGCGCCTGGTGCTGATGCCGGTGGAGGTGCGGTTCGAGAAGGACGGTGCGCAGGGGCGCGCAGTGCTGCGCCTCGTGCTGGTTGACGCGCGCCTGGTGGAATCACGGTGGACCGGCGAGGTGCGCAGCGATCCCGCGCCCGCCTTCGGCCCGGCGGTGCTTGCCAGCCTGGCCTCGCATTTCGCGGACATGGTGGCCTCGCCGTAACCGGCGCGGCCCGGCACGAGATACAGCACATGGGCATTCCCGTCACACTCATCCCCGGGGATGGCATCGGGCCATCCATCACGAGCGCCACGGTGCGCATCCTCGAGGCGGCCGGGGCCGACATCGAGTGGGATCCGCAGCTCGCCGGCATGGCCGCGGTGGCCAGGTACAACGACCCGATCCCCGAGGCGACGCTCGATTCGATCAAGCGCACGCGCCTGGCGCTCAAGGGCCCGCTGGAGACGCCGGTGGGGAAGGGCTTCCGCTCCATCAACGTCGCGCTGCGCAAGACGTTCGACCTGTACGCCAACCTGCGCCCGGCGTACTCCATCGTGCACGGCGGCCGCTTCGACAACATCGACCTCGTGCTGGTGCGCGAGAACACCGAGGGGCTGTACGTCGGGGTCGAGCACTACGTGAAGGTCGGCGACGATCCCAAGGCGGTGGCCGAGTCCACGGCGATCGTCACCCGCGCGGGGTGCGAGCGCATCGTGCGCTTCGCGTTCGAGTACGCGCAGACGCACAACCGCAAGAAGGTGACGCTCGTCCACAAGGCGAACATCCTGAAGAACACCTCGGGGCTGTTCCTCGAGGTCGGGCGGCAGGTGGCGCACGAGTACTCGCACATCGCGTGCGACGACGTGATCGTCGACGCGATGGCGATGAACCTCGTCATGCGCCCGGAGCGCTACGACGTCATCGTCACGACGAACCTCTTCGGCGACATCCTCTCGGACGAGATCTCGGGGCTGGTGGGCGGGCTGGGGCTCACCCCCGGCGCGAACATCGGCCTCAACGGCGCGATCTTCGAGGCGGTGCACGGCACGGCGCCGGACATCGCGGGCAAGGGGATCGCCAACCCGGGCGCCGTGATCCTCGCCGCGTGCATGCTGCTCGAGCACATCGGCGACGGCGCGCGTGCCCGCCGCGTGCGCGGGGCGCTCGAGGCCACGATCCGCGAGAAGCAGGTCGTCACGCGCGACCTGGGCGGCTCGGCCAGCACCGACGAATTCACGGACGCGATCATCGCCCACCTGTGACGACGGCCTCGATCTTCCACTGCTCCGACCTGCACTTCGGGCACCCCGCGGTGCCGGCGCAGTATGAGGCCCTCGAGGCGCTGATCCAGGAGCGCCGGTACGACGTGGTGGCCATCTCGGGGGACGTGTCGCAGCGCGCCCGCGCCGGCGAGTTCCAGCGGGCGCGCGCGTTCATCCGCAGCGCGGAGCAGGTGAGCCGCGTGATCTGCGTCCCCGGCAACCATGACGTGGCGTGGTGGTTCTCGCCCCTCCGCCTGGGCCGGGACGAGGCGCTGCTGCGCAAGTACCGGATGTACATCTCCCCCGACATCGAGCCGGTGCTGCGCGTGCCGGGCGCCGTGATCGCGGGCGTGAACACGTCGCACGGCTGGATCCGCGAGACGCTCACCTGGAACCCGCGCGACATCTCGATCCTGGGGCACATCGGGCCGGAGCAGCTCGAGCGCCTGCGCGCGACGTTCCTCGGCGCGCCGGCGGGCGACGCGCGCGTCGTCGTCATGCACCACAACCCGGTGAAGGGCGAGCTCTCCCAGCGCCACGGGCTCAAGCACACGGCGCGCATCCTCGGCGCGTTCGCGGACATGGGCGTGGACCTCGTGCTGTGCGGGCATGACCACCAGGAGGCCGTGCACTACGTGGAGCACACGCGCAAGGGCACGGTCATCTCCACCGCGGGCACGGTGTCCAACCGCTCGCGCGGCGGGCGCCCGTCGTCCGTCAACAGCATCACGATCACCGACGACGCCATCACGGTGACCACGCTCATCTGGTCCGACCGCGAGCGCCAGTTCGTCGGGGGGCCGTCGCAACGCTTCGCGCGCTGAAGGCGCTGGTGCGCCGCAGCCGCGACCCGGACCAGCTCGAGCTGCTGGCCACGGGGACGCCCCGCACGGGCGACGAGCTGCTCGCGCGACTGCGCGCGCTCGGCCTGCGCGCCGTGCACCGCTGCACCCTGACCCGCAACCGCCGCGTGATGGTCACCATCGCGCGCGGCGAACTCCGCCTGCACGAGGGATACCTGCAGGCGCCCGAGGCCGTGTGGCGCGCAATCGTGACGTTCGCGCAGGGACGCACCCGCGCCCAGCGCGCCGCGGCCCGCCGCGTGCTGCTGGCGCACCCCGTCACCGACACGCCGGCCCCGCCGCGCCGCGAGCGCACGCACCCCGACGACGAGCCGCTCGTCGCGCGCCTGCGGCTCTGGCACGCGCAGCTCAACGCCGAGCGCTTCGGCGGAACGCTGCGCACCATCCCGCTTCGCGTCTCGCGGCGCATGCGGTCGCGCCTCGGCCACTACGTGCCGTCCACGTCGGCCGAGGGAGTGGAGATCGTGATCAGCCGGCGGCACCTGCGGCGCGATCCCGTGGCCGACGTGCTGGACACGCTGCTGCACGAGATGGTGCACCAGTGGCAGGACGAGACGGGCCTGCCGGTGGACCACGGCGCCGCATTCCGTCGCAAGGCACGCGAGGTGGGCGCGACCCCCGCCGCGAAGCGCGTGTTGCCGGGCGTGCAGCGCCTGGCGGGGTAGCTGGCAGGTCATGCAGGCGGCGGTATCTTACCGGCGATGCGCACGCGACTGATCCGCGCCGCGGCAAGCGTCGTCGTCCTCGGCGGCCTGCTGTATGCGGGCGCCCGCCATGCCGGCCCGCTGCCGCCCCTGGGCCCCCTGCTCGATCCCGTGCACGGCGCGTGGAGCGCCGCGACCCACGCCACGCTGCCGCGCGAGGCAACAGCGACGATTCCCGGGCTGTCCGGCCCCGTGGAGATCCGCTACGACCAGCGCGGCGTTCCGCACATATTCGCCCGCACCCGCGACGACGTCATTCGCGGGCTCGGTTACGTCGTGGCGCGCGACCGGATGTTCCAGCTCGAGCTGCAGGCGCGCGCCGCGAGCGGCACGCTCACCGAGCTCGTGGGCAAGGTGGCGCTGCCGCTGGACCAGCGCACGCGCGCGCTCGGCATGCCCCGCGCCGCGGAACAGGCGTACGCGGCGCTCGACACGGCGGGGAGCGAGTCGCACCTGCTGCGCGCGTATGCGGACGGCATCAATGCGTACATCGACGCGACGCAGCCCGCGGACTGG
>DASZRI010000309.1:0-2190 GCA_035549215.1 Gemmatimonadaceae bacterium
TCGCCGTCGAATCGCCCGCGCTCTTCGTGCACGCGCGCGTCGGCGTACAGGCCGGCGGGCACGCCGAGGCGCCAGAACGCGCCCGTGCGCCGCCCTTGCGACCACTCGCACTCTTCGGTGAGGGTCCCTGCGGCGTCCCACCGCCGCCAGGTGCCTTGGGCCTTCCCTGCGCGCAGCTCGTCGCGCTCGCGCAGCACGCCCTCGCGCGACCAGCGGCGCCACGAGCCGTGGGGCAGGCCCTGGTCGTCGTATTCGCGGTGGACCCACTGGTTGGTCTGCTCCTCGAACGCCGCCGCGCGCACGACGCCTTCGGGGCGCGGCGGGTGCGGCGCGCCGCTCGGCAGGATCTGCACGCCGGCGCGATCGTACCAGCGCGCCTCCTCGAGCCGCCCGTCGACGAAGTCGTGCTGGAGCTGCCAGGCGCCCGGCGGAACACAGCACTGCTGCAAGGGCTCGTGCGTGTAGCCAGGGCCGTCATAGCCGTGCGCCTTTGTGAGGCCGTTCTGGCGGCCGCCCGCGTAGGTGCCCTCGCGCGCGACGCTGCCGTCGGGGTGGAAGCGGCGGAACGCGCCGTGGAGCTCGCCCGCGCGGTGCTCGTATTCGCTCGCGAGCTGGCCGTCGCTGCGCCACGATCGCACGATACCGTGCGAGCGGCCCTCGGCGTCGCGCGGGATGACGTGCCACTGGAACGTGTGCGCGTCCCACTCTGCCTCCGGCGGCACGCTGGTCGGTCGCGGGGGCGCTTCGGGACCGGGAGGCTGAACCGTACCGACGTCCTCGACCGACATGCCTCGAAGACTACGCCAATTCCGGGGGCGAGGGCGCCGGTCGCCGTTGCGGGGACTTGACACCGGGCGGTCCCGGGTGGATTCATGGCCTCCTGACAATTGAATAGAGCCTTCGGTGCCCCGCGTTGCAGAAGGGGCATAACAGGGAAGTCCGGTGAAAAGCCGGCGCGGTCCCGCCACTGTAAGTGGGATCCGCCTCTCGAAGACCCACTCGGCCAAAGACGGCCGGGGAAGGGGAGAGGCGGGCGAGCCAGCACGAGAGCGCTCGCGACCCATGAGCCAGGAGACCTACCGAAGGTGAGCTTTCTTCTCCGCGCGGACGGAGAGCCGGCCGGCACCTTCGCGTGCCCACCGTGCCCTTCGCCCGTCCGGAGCGAGGGGTTTTTTCATGGTGCCCGCCAAGGGCCCGGGCGCGCGCGACGGACGCGGGCCAGGACCCGCCGACATTGACGCGTTCGCGGCGCCGCCGACGGCGGCGGTGCCTCTGCGCGCGCGCCGGGCGAGCGCGCTCGGCAGCGTCGCCGTGCCGCTGGCGCTCGCCGCCGTCGTCCTGGCGACGGCGGTGGGTCCGTCGCACATCTCGCTCGCGGAGGCGTGGCGCGCCGTCGCTCACCGCGTGACGGGCCACGCCGACGCGCGCTCGTGGCAGGAGACCGTCGTGTGGAGCGTGCGCCTTCCGCGCGCGTTGCTCGGCTTCGTCGTGGGCGGCGGGCTGGCCGTCGCCGGCGCGGCGCTTCAGGGCTTGTTTCGCAACCCCCTCGCCGACGCGAGCATCCTCGGCGTTTCGGCGGGCGCCTCGCTGGGCGCCGTGCTCACGATCTACAGCGGCCTCGCGGCGCGCCTGGCGTGGGCGCTGCCCGCGGGATCGTTCGTGGGCGCGGCGGCCAACGCGCTGCTCGTGTTCGCGATCGCCGCGCGGCGCGGGCGCGGCCGCGTGTTCACGGGGACGCTGCTCCTGGTCGGCGTCGCGCTGGGCGCGCTGGCGGCCTCGTTCACGACCTTCGTGCTGTCGGCGGCGCTGACCAGCTACGACGTGGGCCGCCAGATCGTCTACTGGCTGCTGGGTGGGCTCGAGGGCCGCACGTGGGATCACCTCGTCCTCGGGGCGCCGGCGCTGCTGATCGGCGTGCTGGTGATCGCCGCGCAGGCGCGCGAGCTGGACGCGCTGCTCCTCGGCGAGATCGCCGCGCAGTCGGTGGGCGTCGACGTGCGGCGCGTGCGCGTGCGCGTCGTCGCCGCCGTGTCGCTGGTCATCGGGGCGGCCGTGGCGGTCGCGGGGCCCATCGGCTTCGTGGGCCTCATCGTGCCGCACATCCTGCGGCTCGTGGCGGGCGCGCGGCACCGGGTGCTCGTGCCGCTGGCGTTCGTGTTCGGCGGCGTGTTCCTCGTCGTCGCCGACATG
>DASZRI010000310.1:0-1775 GCA_035549215.1 Gemmatimonadaceae bacterium
CTCGATGCGTGGGACGCATGTGAACAGCGACTAGCCGCGCTGGACGGGGCGCGCTCACTGGGTGCGTGGTTCCGCTGGATGATGGATGTGTTGGCGGACGACGCGTGGGGAATGGCGGAAGCGCTGGCGGCGCCGCTGCCGGACGAGGACGCGCGCCAACGCGACCTGGATGCGCGCGAGCTGATCCGGGCGACTGCGGGCGTGTGGAACCAGGCGCTCGAGCAGTTCGGTGGCGGCGATGCGCTTCTGGACGCAGAGGCGTTCGGCCGCCGGCTCGCGCTGCTGCTGGAGCAGGACCTGATCACGCAGCCGGTCACGGGATTCGGCGTCGTGGTGGGCGAGGCGCTGGCAGCGGGATGGCGCGCGTTCGACCATGTGTTCGTGGCAGGGCTGTCGGCTGGGGTGTTTCCGCAGCGTGCGATTGCGGAGGGGCTGTTCGACGCTGGTGAGCGTCGCGCGATGATCGCCGCCGGGCTGCCGCTGGAGGATCCCGATGCGTGGCGGGCGCGCGAGCAGGCGCTGTTCCACGTGCTGTGCGCGGCTCCGCGCCGGTCGCTGACACTGAGCTGGCCGGCCGCGGACAGCGAAGGACGCGAAGTGGCGCGATCGGCGTACGCGGACGAGGCGGTTGCGGTGGCGCTGCGCGCGTGCCCGAAGCGCGCCGACGATGGCAAGGATGCGGATGACGTGCTGGGGGATGCCGGGATCCTGGAGAAGATCCCGCTGGATCGCGTGCTGACGCCCGGATTTCCGATAGTGGCGGGAGAGGACGCGGTTGCGCACGCGCGTGCCGTGGCGACGCGCGAGTGGGAGCGTACCACAGACGCGAGCGCGTGGAACGGGGAGATCGAGGATCCGGATGCAAAGGAGTGGCTGGCGAAGCACTACGGCGAGGACTTCACCTGGTCCGCGACGCAGCTCGAGCACCTGGCCAAGTGTGGGTGGTCGTGGTTCGCGGCGCGCGTGCTGCGCCTGGAGACGAAGGCGGACGGCGACGACCTGATGGAGCCGACCACGCGCGGCGCGCTCTTGCACGACGCGCTGGACCGGTTCTTCAAGGCGATGCGCGAGCGGAATGGCGGGAAGCCTGTCTTCCTGCGCGAAGCGGACAAGAAAGAGGCCGACGCGGCGATGGCGGCCGTGCTGGACGAGGCATGGAACGAGGCGCGCGAGCGGGGCGAATGGCTCGGGCCGGACGCGTTGCATGATACCGTCCGCGCCGAGCTGGGGAACGACCTGCGCAAGTACCTGGCGTTCGAGATCACGCGGAACGAGGCGAGCTACAATGCGCGCACGAATGCTGCGAGGCAGGTCCGCACGGGTGCGGAGCAAGGCGAGCTCGCGTTCAACGGCGTAGAGATCGCGGCCGGTGGTGCGCGCTTCCTCTTGCGCGGTAAGGTGGACCGAGTGGATCGCGGTGTGGACGAGCGCGTCCCGAACGCGGAACGCTATATCGCGGCGATCGACTACAAGAGCAGCGCGTCCTCAACGCCCGCCAAGGGGCAGTCGAAGGGTTGGGAGGATGGCGTCGTGCTGCAGGTGCCGCTGTACGCGGCAGCGCTGCGCGCGGAATTCCCGTCCGATGTAGTCGCGCGGATCGAGTACCGCACGCTCAGGAGTCCCAAGGTCGTCCACCCGCTGGTGCTGGTGCCGCTGCATGGTGGCAAGGTACAGGCCGGGGACGCGGCAGAGCAGAAGTTGCAGGGCGCACTGGACGCCGCAGGGCGCCGCGTGCTTGCTGTGCGCGGCGGGATACTCCCCGCGGCGCCCGCGAA
>DASZRI010000311.1:0-9394 GCA_035549215.1 Gemmatimonadaceae bacterium
TGGCAGCCGGGCCCCACGGAGCGGCCGCCCACCTGCCTCGGGCACATCGGCTACTCCGTGGTGCCATGGAAGCGCGGTCGCGGGTATGCCACGCGCGCGCTCGCCCTCCTGCTGCCCGATGTGGCGCGGGAGGGGCTGCCCTTCGTGGAACTGACCACGGACGAGGAGAACGTGGCCTCGCAGCGCGTCATCCTCGCGAACGGCGGCCAGCTGGTGGAGCGGTTCACCAAGCCGGCGGCGCACGGCGGCGACGCCGGCCTGCGCTTCCGGATCGTGTTTCGACGAACCGCCGACTGACGGCTCATGCTGTGCGGCGGTGGCCGCCCGGGATTCCCGCCTGGGGGCGCCAGGCGTCCGCGCGGGGCCCCGGGTCGGGCCAGGATGTCTATCTTCGCCCTCATCGTTCGACGCGTCAGTGCAGGCGGTCGTGCGGCACCTCGCCCTCGGCTGCCCGATGGAGGGGGCTGTCGAGTCGCCGGAGGCCTGAGCGATTGTGCGGACGGCGGGGCGCCGGGACACTTGGCGTGGCGCCGCCGATCGTGCACTATCCCCCGGTGTGCCGCCGTCCCGATTCTCCCGACACGAGTCAGGAGCCTGACCTCCTGCGCCGCGTGCTGCGCGCGCCAATGGCTGCATGACGTCGTGGTCCCCTGAGCTCGAGCTGGTTGCGCGGGTGTCGCGCATCGCGCCCACGCCCGAGGACGCCGCGCGCGCGCGGGCGCTGCTGGATGGCGCGCCCGACTGGGAACGGATCCTGCGGCTCGTGCATCACCACGGCGTCGCGCCGCTGGTGCACGCGAACGTGTCGCGCCTTGGCGCATCGTCCGTGCCCGTGGGCATGGTGACGCGCCTGCGGCAGTTGCGGCTCGCGTCGGTGCGCAGCGACCTGGCGCTCTACACCGCGTGGCAGGAGGCGTGCGACGCCTTCCGGCAGCGCGGCCTGCCGGCGCTCACGCTCAAGGGATTCCACGTCGTGCTGTCCATCTATGGCGAGGTAGGGCAGCGGGCGGTGGGCGACCTCGATTTCCTCGTGCAGCGGCACGACGTGCGCCCGGCGCTCGATGTCCTGCGGGACCTCGGGTACCAGCCCTTCCCGGATTGGCAGGCCGCGCTGCGCAACGTCGGGCTCGACCACGTCCTCAAGGCCACGCACGAGATCGGGCTCGTGTCGGATCGCGGCATCGTCGTGGACCTGCACTGGGAAGCGGGCCCTTGCGGCACGGTGCCGCCGGCGCGGGACCTGTTCGACTCGGCAGAGCCGCTCGTCGCCGACGGCCGAGAAGCGCTGGTGCCCGCACTGGACGCTGCGATGGCCATGCTGCTCCTGCACGGCCACGTGTCGGCGTGGGCGCGGCTTCGCTGGCTGGTGGACGTGGCCGAGGGCATGGAGCGGATGTCGGCGGGTGACGTGGAGCGCGTGGCCCGCCGTCTCGACGCACTCGGCATGCGCCCGGCGATGGCGAATGCGCTGCAGCTGATGCGCCGCCTGTGGGGACGCGTCCCGCAGGCGTGCGCGGAGTCGGGGCAGCACGAGGCCGCGATCCACTCGCTCACCCTGCAGTACAGCGAGCGGGCGCTGGACCGTGAGCAGGATGCGCCGCACGTGTTCGACCTCTGGCGTCCCGTGCGGATGCTCTGGGACCGCGCCGGGCGCGCGCGCTCACTCGGCGACGCGGTGCGCGCGGCCGTCGCGCCGAACTACTTCGACTGGGCCGCCGTGCCCCTGCCGCGCGGCCTGCGCGCCGGCTACTACGCGGTGCGCCCCGTTCGCGTGCTGCGGCAGGCGCTGGGCAGGGGGGCCCGCGCGACGCTGGTTGAGCCGGTAGCCAGTCGCCCTCCGGCAGCGACGCCCAGCCGCGCGCCGTTCACGTTCGTGAGCGCGATCTACGACTCGGGCCCGGAATCGCTGCTCGGCGGGCGCGGCTGGGGGATCGAGTTCTACCTGCCATCACTGGTGAACATCGGGAAGATGGGCGCCCCGATCGTGATCTTCTGCCCGCAGCGGGATGCGCGAAAGGTGGAGGACGCGATCGCGCCGCACTTCACCGGGTACCGCGTGATTCCGTGCGAGCTGTCGGAGTTCGAGCACTACGCGCAGTTCGTGGCGTGGAAGCCGTCGTACGTGGACAGCCTGTCGCTGAACAACCGCAATGAAGTCCTGTGCTTCCTGAAGTCGTACTGGGTGCAGCGAGCCGTGGCGGAGCGACCGTTCGGCCACGAGCGGTACTTCTGGATCGACGCGGGGTTCACGCACCACGGCATCTTTCCCGAGCGCGTGGGCGGGGTGGAGCTGAAGACGGCGGTGCCGCCGTCGCACTACTGGCCGCAGAACCCGGCGAACATCTTCCGGCCGGAACTCGCGGCCGCGCTGGAGGGTGCAGTGCCGCGGGGCCGGGTGATGTTCTGCGCGCTGCCGTTCAACCGGCGCGGGCCGCATGGCGCGGCGTACGAGGCGGTCACGGCCGCGCGGTATCGGCGTGCCGCGAGCGATGTGCGGATCCTTGACCACCTGGTTGGTGGCCTGTTCGGCGGGCATGAAGCGGACCTGCGGAACGTCCACCGCGGGTACGCCGAGCTGCTGACGGCATTCCTCGACGCGCGCACGTACACACTCGAGGAGCAGGTGTTCAGCAGCCTGCATGCGGTGCGGCCCGAGCTGTTCACGCTGCTTCGCTTCGGCGTGTGGCGGTTCCATGCGCCGGGCGAGCCGAACCACTTTCTCGAGCAGGAAGGCGACTCGTTCTACAAGATCTTCACGGGGCTGCTCGCGGCGCAGGAGTCGGCCGCTCGAGCGCGCAGCGCCTGATCGGGGCGCTGCCGAGTGCATCGCCGCGGGATCAGCAGGGGGATGGGGCGGCGGGGAGCGCGCTGCCCAGCCGCTTGCCTTGCCGCGTATGCCGGCGCGCACTATACTGCCGGGCCTTCGCATCAACGTGCGGCTGAGAATCCCCGTCCGACTCCCGCCTGCCAGCCTCGTGTCTCTTCGTGATGCCGCCGGCGAGCCGTCAGTCGCCGCCGACGCAATGACGGTCCAGCGGACGTTCGTCACCTACGGCGTGGCGGTCGGGGTTCGCTCCAACGATCCGGAGTTGCTCGATCGTGTGCCGGAGCGGCTTCCGCCGGGGTGGCGGGAGGCGTCGTCGTCGCGCGTGGACGTGCGCTACTCCCTCATGCGCCGGTCGGCGGGCTCGGGTGCCCGCGTCCATTACGAGCTGCGCGAGGGCGACCAGAAGCTGGGGGAAGGGTTCCGGCTCTCGCCGCTGCTCGATGCGATGGACTCCGCGGTTCGCCTGCGGGTCGGTGCGCTGGCCCCGGAACGACTCTTCGTCCACGCGGGGGCGGTGGCATGGCAGGACCGGGCCATCATCCTGCCCGGGAGCAGCGGGGCGGGCAAGACGACCCTGGTCGTCGCGCTCGTCGGGGCGGGGGCGACGTACTATTCCGACGAGTACGCCGTGCTGGATTCCCGCGGGCACCTGCACCCGTACGCGCGCCCGATCTCCTGCCGACAGGGTGCGAACCGTCGCCTGACGCTGGACGCCGAGCGCGACCTCGGGGCGCGACGCGGCACGACGCCACTTCCCGTCGCGCTCGTGGTGCACACCGTGTACCGGCCGGGCGCCGACTGGGCCCCGCGCCCGATGTCCCCGGGCGAGAGCGCGCTGGGTGCCTTCGCCCACGTGGTCGCCGCGCGCGAGCGGGCCGCATTTGCTTTTTCTGCCCTCTCGCGTGCAATTTCCCACGCCGTGTCCCTGCAGGGCGACCGGGGTGACGCGGACGCCACCGCTTCCGCCATCCTTCAGTTGGCAGGACAGATTCCCCTCTCCCCCCGAGGCATTTGACGATGAAGCCAGTCGCCCGCTCTGATCGCCTGATCAAGCAGGTCGTGGATCAGGACACGCTGGTGTACGACTCGACCGACGACTCCGCGTGCTGCCTGAACTCGCTGGCCAGCTTCGTCTGGCGCCAGTGCGATGGCACGCACTCGGTGGAGGACATCGCGGCCGCGCTCCCGGCGGACCTGGGCCTGTCGTATGGCGTGGATCCGGAGGACGTCGTGTGGGAGGTGCTCGAGGAACTCGACGCGCACGGGCTGCTGGCCACGCCGGTGAAGGACGCGCAGGATGGCGAGTCCGCGGACATGCGCCGTCGCCAGATGGTGAAGCTGCTCGCTGCGCTGCCGCTCCTTCCGGCCATCCAGAGCATCAGCGCGCCGATCTCGAAGAGCACCGCGTCGCCGGCGCCCACAGGGTCCGTCACCGCGACGCTGAGCGTGAGCCAGAGCGTGACCCAGACCGCGACGTCAAGCGTCACCCCGACGCCCGGCGTCACCCAGAGCATCACGGCGAGCATCACGCCTCCGGTGGTCTCGCAGACGAGTACGCCCGCCGTGTCGCAGACGCGTACGCCCGCGGCGACGCCTTCGACGACGGCGACGGTGACGCCAACGCCGACGCCCTCGGCAACGTAGTCGCCGCGCCGGCGTCTCACCGCCAGTGACGTTCACACCCGGCGGGCCAGGGGAGGTGTCCGCTCCCCCGACCCGCCGGGTTGCGTATATCCCCGAGCATTCCACCCTGCTGCATGACTGGTGACATCTTCATCCAAATGGCGGCGTACCGGGATCCCCAGCTCGGCCCGACGCTGCGGGACGCCGTGGCGCAGGCGAGCGACCCGACGCGGCTCCACTTCTGCGTGGCCTGGCAGCACGGCGACGACGAGCGCCGTGAGGACGTCTTCGGCGGCCTGCCCAGCGGGCCGAAGCTCACCATCCTCGACATCCCGCACCGCGAGAGCCGGGGCGCCTGCTGGGCGCGGCACCAGATCCAGCAGCACTACCAGGGCGAGGCCTACACGCTGCAGCTCGACTCGCATCACCGGTTCGTGCCCGGCTGGGACGACGTGTGCATCGGGATGCTCGAGGAACTGCGCGCCGCGGGCGTGGAGAAGCCGCTGCTGACGGCGTACCTGCCGTCGTTCGACCCGGACGACGACCCGCAGGCGCGCGTGCAGGAGCCGTGGTTCCTGACGTTCGACCGGTTCATCCCCGAGGGCGCGGTGTTCTTCCGGCCGGCGACCATGCCCGGCTGGGAGGCGAGGTCCACGCCCATGCGGTCCCGCTTCTACTCCGCGCACTTCGCGTTCACCCTCGGCGCCTTCTCGCGCGAGGTGCAGCACAACCCCGAGTACTACTTCCACGGCGAGGAGATCAGCATCGCGGCGCGGGCGTACACGCACGGCTACGACCTCTTCCATCCGCACCGGCTCGTCGCGTGGCACGAGTACACCCGCAAGGGACGCGCGAAGCACTGGGACGACCACGACAACTGGGGGCACGTGAACGCGTCGTCGCACGGGCTCAACCGCCTGCTCTTCGGCATGGACGAGTTCGCGAGCGAGCCGGAGCGGGTGGCCGAGGAGCAGTGCGGTCCGTACGGCTTCGGCACGGCGCGCACGCTGGAGCAGTACGAGCGGTACGCCGGGATGAGCTTCCGGCGTCGCGCCGCGACGCAGGCGCTGCTGGACAACCAGGAGCCGCACCCGGACGACAACAGCGACCTGCCGTACGACGCCTTCGTGGCCGGCTGCCGCCCGCGCTTCAAGCACTGCATCGATGTCGGCTTCGACCGCGTGCCGCTGGACGACTACGACTACTGGTGCGTGGTATTCAAGGATGCCGAGGGCAACGACCTGTTCCGCAAGGACGCCGATCCGGACGAGATCGCGCAGATGAAGCAGGACCCCGACGGCTACTGCAAGGTCTGGCGGGAGTTCGACACCGACGTGCTGCCCAGGACGTGGATCGTGTGGCCACACAGCCGCGCGCAGGGATGGTGCCCGCCGGTCGTCGGGACGCTCTGATGGGCGACCTCACGATCGTCACGGGCATCTGGGACCTCGGCCGCGAGCGCGCGGGGAGCGGCTTCGAGCGCTCCTTCGAGCACTACAAGGCCAGGTTCGCCGAGCTGCTGCAGGCGGATGTGCCGATGGTCGTGTTCGGCGACGAGGAGCTGCGTGCCGTCGTGCACGAGCACCGGCATGGGCGGCCCACGGACTTCCGCGCGCGCCCGGCGTCGCACTTCCGGCAGCACTTCGACTTCTACGACCGCGTGCAGCAGATCCGTCGCGACCCGCGCTGGCTGGACCAGGCGGGCTGGCTGGCGCAGTCGCCGCAGGCGTCGCTCGAGCTGTACAACCCGATGGTGATGTCGAAGATGTTCATGCTGCACGACGCGTCCATCTGGAACCCGTTCCGGACGACGCGCTTCGCGTGGATCGACGGCGGCATCACCAACACGGTGCACCCCGGGTACTTCACGCACGACCGGGTGTTCGCCAAGGTCGAGCCGCTGCTCGACAAGTTCCTGTTCGTGACGTTCCCGTACGAGGGGGGCAGCGAGATCCACGGCTTCAGCCGGGACGGCATGCGGCGGTTTGCCGGCGTGGATCCCGCGTTCGTCTGCCGCGGCGGGTTCTTCGGCGGGCACGTCGACTGCCTGTCCGAGGTGAACACGCACTACTACGAACTGCTCAGCAGCACGCTGCACGAGGGGTTCATGGGCACCGAGGAGAGCGTCTTCACGCTGATGGCGCTCGAGGAGCCCGCGCTCTACGACCGGTACGCCCTGCGCGAGGAGCACGGCGGGCTGCTGCAGTTCTTCTTCGAGCACGTGAAGGGGCTGCCGGACGCCGGCGCGTCCGCCACACGGCCCGCGGCGAAGGTCCGCCGGCGGGCCGTGATCCCGGATGTCTCGCAGAAGACCGTCGCGGCGTACGTCGTCACCTTCAACGCGCCGGACCAGCTCGAGGCGGTGCTGCAGAGCTGGGTCGCGGGCTTCCACTTCGACGCGCTGTACGTCCTCGACAACAGCACCGACGCCCGGGCGCGCGAGGAGAACGCGCGGATCGCGGCGCGCCACCAGGCCGTCGTGCTCTCGCACCCCAGGGGGAACGGTGGCGTCTGCGGCGGGCGGCAGTTCGTCGCCGAGCACTTTGCGGCGACGACGCACGACTACTGCATCTTCATCGAGGACGACATGTTCCTGAATGCGGCCGACGACACGGGCGTCTGCCGCACCGGGCTGAGGCGATGGGTGCCGAACCTGCGCGAGACGCTGCTCCGGATCATGGCACGGGAAGGGTACGACTTCCTGAAACTGTCGTTCACCGAGTTCTATGGCGACAACACGACCCAGTTCGCCTGGTACAACGTGCCGCAGCCGTTCCGCGAGAAGCGCTGGCCGGACAAGCCCCGCCTGCCCGTACGGGGACTGGACCCCGACGCGCCGACGACACGGTTCGACACGATCGGCACGGTGGACGGCGTTTCGTACATCGACGGGGAGGTGTACTACTGCAACTGGCCGCAGATCGTGAGCCAGGATGGGAACCGGAGGATGTTCCTGGACACGGTGTTCGAGCACCCATACGAACAGACGTGGATGTCGCACATGTACCAGCTCACGCTCGAGGGGAAGCTGCGCCCCGCCGTGCTGCTGGCGTCGGTCGTGACCCACGACCGCTTCCACCACTATGATGCGGAGCTGCGGCGGGAGAACTAAGGCGCACGCCACGGTATTAGTTTGAAACATGGTCCCGAGCAGCACCCTACATCACGAATACGGAACGGACATGTCGAACGAATCCAAGTGCCCCTTCCCGCACGCCGCCGCTGGCGGCACGTCGAACCGTGACTGGTGGCCCAGCCAGCTCAAGCTCGAGCTGCTGCACCAGCACTCCACGAAGTCCAACCCGATGGGCGAGGACTTCAACTACCGCGACGAGTTCAGGACGCTGGACCTGGCGGCCGTCAAGAAGGACCTGGCGGCCCTGATGACGGACTCGCAGGAGTGGTGGCCGGCGGACTTCGGCCACTACGGCCCGCTGTTCATCCGCATGGCGTGGCACAGCGCCGGCACGTACCGCATCGGAGACGGCCGCGGCGGCGCGGGCCGCGGACAGCAGCGGTTTGCCCCGCTCAACAGCTGGCCCGACAACGTGAGCCTGGACAAGGCCCGCCGCCTGCTGTGGCCGATCAAGCAGAAGTACGGCCGCAGGATCTCGTGGGCCGACCTCATGATCCTGGCCGGCAACGTCGCCCTCGAGACGATGGGCTTCAAGACATTCGGCTTCGCCGGCGGCCGCGAGGACACGTGGGAGCCCGACCAGGACGTGTACTGGGGCAAGGAGTCCAAGTGGCTCGGCGACGAGCGCTACTCCGGCGACCGTGACCTCGAGAATCCGCTGGCCGCGGTGCAGATGGGGCTCATCTACGTGAACCCGGAAGGCCCGAACGGCAATCCCGACCCGGTGGCCGCGGCGCGCGACATCCGCGAGACCTTCGCGCGCATGGCGATGAACGACGAGGAGACCGTCGCGCTGATCGCCGGCGGCCACACCTTCGGCAAGACGCATGGCGCGGGCCCCGTGTCCAACGTCGGCCCCGAGCCCGAAGCGGCCGGCCTCGAAGAGCAGGGACTGGGCTGGCGCAGCACCTACGGCACGGGCAAGGGCGGCGACACGATCACGAGCGGCCTCGAGGTGACGTGGACCACGACGCCCACGAAGTGGGGGAACAACTTCTTCGAGAACCTGTTCGGCTACGAATGGGAGCTGTCGAAGAGCCCTGCGGGCGCGCACCAGTGGGTGGCCAAGGGTGCGTCCGCGACGATTCCCGACGCGCACGACCCGTCGAAGAAGCACGTGCCGACGATGCTCACCACGGACCTCTCGCTGCGCTTCGACCCCGCCTACGAGAGGATCTCGCGACGCTTCCTGGCGCATCCGGACCAGTTCGCGGACGCGTTTGCCCGCGCGTGGTTCAAGCTGACGCACCGCGACATGGGCCCGCGCGCGCGCTACCTCGGGCCGGAGGTTCCCGCCGAGGAGCTGATCTGGCAGGACCCGATCCCCGCGGTGACGCATCCGCTCGTGGACGCCAAGGACATCGCGGCGCTCAAGGCGAAGATCCTTTCGTCCGGCCTCTCGGTGTCGGAGCTGGTGTCCACGGCGTGGGCGTCGGCTTCCACCTTCCGCGGCTCGGACAAGCGCGGCGGCGCCAATGGCGCGCGCATCCGCCTGGCGCCGCAGAAGGACTGGGAGGTGAACGAGCCGGCGCAGCTCGCCAAGGTGCTGAAGAAGCTCGAGGCGATCCAGCAGGCCTTCAATGCCGGCAAGAGCGGCAAGAAAGTGTCGATGGCCGACCTGATCGTGCTCGGCGGCTGCGCCGCGATCGAGAAGGCTGCCGGCGCCGCCGGCGTCAGCATCAAGGTGCCGTTCACGCCGGGCCGCACCGATGCGTCGCAGGAGCAGACGGACGTGGAGTCGTTCGCGCCGCTCGAGCCGCGCCAGGACGCGTTCCGCAACTACACGCACAGCAAGAAGCAGCAGTTCA
>DASZRI010000312.1:0-4135 GCA_035549215.1 Gemmatimonadaceae bacterium
TTCAGTCGTCCTATAGCAGGCATGGGCCCGTGCGCGGTGCGCCCGGGCGCCCTTCTTCAACGGTAACGACGTGCGACTGCTTACGTTAGCAAGGGACCTCCGACGCCGAAAAGCCCGCGAGCGCCAGGCGCTGTTCGTGTGCGAGGGCGTGCGCGCCGTGGAGGAATTGCTGCGTTCCACGCTGCAGCCCACCGGCGTGCTGGTCGCGCCGCAACTGCTCGACGCGCCCCGCGGCGCCGCCCTCCGGGAAACGCTGCGACAAACAGGTGTTTCCATCGAGGAGGTCACCGCGCCCGAGTTCCATTCCGCCGCCGAGACGGAATCCCCGCAGGGCGTCCTCGCCATCGCGCCCATCCCGCAACGGTCGTTCGACGACGTCGCCGCCGAGGATGGCCTGCGCGTCCTCGTCCTCGATGCCGTGCAGGATCCCGGCAACGTCGGCACCATCCTGCGCACCGCCGCGGCGCTCGGCGTCCACGCTACCGCCGCGCTCCCCGGCACGGTTGACCTCTGGAACGCCAAGGTCGTCCGTAGCGCAATGGGCGCGCACTTCCATCACTCCTGCTTCGCGTCTACCTGGCAGGCCTTCGACGCGTTCCGTGAACGCTCGGGCACCATGCTGTGGGCGGCCGACGCGGCCGGCACGCCCGTGCAGGACATCGCGCCCCCGGCGCGGCTCGCGCTCGTCGTCGGAAACGAGGGCGCCGGCATTTCCGACGACGCGCGCACGCGGGCTGCTGCGACCGTGGCGCTGCCGATCACGGCGGCCGTCGAGTCGCTCAACGTCGCCGTGGCCACCGGCATCCTCCTCTTCGAGCTGCGTCCCCGATGAGTGACGACCTCTTCGCCCGCATCGCGGCCTTCCTGTTCGGCGCGTGCATCGGCTCGTTCCTGAACGTCTGCATCGGCCGCTGGCCCGCCGAGCGTTCCGTCGTGCGCCCGCGTTCGCGCTGCCCCTTCTGCGGGCACCAGCTCGCCTGGTTCGAGAACATCCCGCTCGTGAGCTGGGTTGCGCTGCGCGCCCGCTGCCGCTGCTGCGACGAGCCGATCTCCGTCCAGTACCCGCTGGTCGAGCTCGTGGTCGCGCTCGGGTGGACGACGTGCGTCGCGCAGTTCGGCCCCACGCTCACCGCCATCCGCGTCGCCGTGGTCGGCACCGTGCTGCTGGGCGTCGCGATCACCGATGCCAAGCACTACCTGATCCCCGACGGCTTCACCGTCTTCGGCCTGTTCTTTGCCCTCGCGATGGCCATCCTCGCGATCTTCACGGGCGACAACGGGCCGTTCGCCGGCGCCTACGATGCGCTGATCGGCGCGTGCGCCGGTGCCGGCATCGTGGCGATTGTCGGCTGGCTGGGCGAGGTCGCGCTCAAGAAGGAGGCGATGGGGATGGGCGACGTGACGCTGATGGCGTTCGTCGGCGCGGTGGTCGGCCCGCCGCGCGCGATCCTCACCGTGTTCGTCGGGGCGGCGCTGGGCGCGGTGTCGTTCCTGTTCGTGGTCTATCCGCTGGCCCGCATGCGCCGCGCGCGGCTGCAGCCGCAGCACGAGCTGCAGCTCGGCGCCGCCGGCTTCGAGGCACCGCTCGTGCCCTTCGGCGTGTTCCTTGCGCCTGCCGCGCTCGTGACATTGCTTTGGGGCGATGCCCTGTTCGCGTGGCTCCTGCGCGGCTGACCGCCCGCGCCCCCGATTCTTCCATGATTGATGAGACGCCGCGCGCGCCCACGGGCGCGCTGGCGCGCTTCACGCGCGACCTCACCGCCGACGCGCGCGCGGGGCGGCTGGAGCCGGTGCGCGCCCGCGTCGAGGAGATCGCGCGCGTCGTGGACCTCCTGCTGCGCCACGGCAAGAACAACCCGGCGCTCGTCGGCCCCGCCGGCGTGGGCAAGACCGCGATCGTCGAGGGGCTGGCGCAGCGCATCGCCGCGGGCAGCGTGCCCGTGGTGCTGCGCGATGTGCGCATCCTCTCGCTGGACCACGTCGCGCTCCTGGCCGGATCCACGTACCGCGGGCAGTACGAGGAGCGGCTGCGCGCCCTCGTGGCCGAGGTGCAGGCGTCGCCCGACGTGATCCTGTTCGTGGACGAGCTGCACAACCTCATCGGGCAGGGCACCGCCATCGGCACGGCGATGGACGCCGCGAACATGCTCAAGCCCGCGCTGGCGCGCGGTGACTTCCGCGTGATCGGCGCGACCACCGACGACGAGTACGCGCGCTGGGTGGAGGGCGACCCCGCGCTGGAGCGTCGGTTCCAGAAGGTCGCCGTGCGCGAGCTGAGCGTGGACGAGACGCTCGACGTGCTGCTGGCGCGGCGCGAGCGGCTGGAGCGGCACCACAACGTGCGCATCAGCGACGACGCCCTGCGCGCCGCCGTGTCGCTGACCGACCGGCATGTGCCGGAGCGCCGCCGCCCCGACAAGGCGATCGACGCGCTGGACGAGGCGTGCGCGCACCTGCAGGCCACCGTCGACTATTCGCCGGAAGTGGAAGCGCTCATCCGCGCGCGGCGCGCGCGCCCGGCGACCGTGCGAAACGAGGGGGCCATGCGCGGCACGCAGCCGGGCGACGATCCGCTGGGGCAGTTCGCCGACGTGCTCGAGCGCTTTGGGGCGGGGCTCGAGGCCGCGTTTGCGGCGGGGCCACGCCCCTCGCCGCAGGACGTGCGGCCGCAGGAACAACCGACACCGGCATCGGCACCGGCGCAGGCGCCATCGCCCTCCGCCCGCAGCGCGGCCGAGCGGGACGCCGAGCTGTCGCGCCGGCTGCTGGACGAAGGCATCGTGGTGCGCGGCCATGACGTGGCGCGCGTGGTGGGACTCATGTCGGGAGCAACAGTCACGTGGGAATGACGACGCGACGTTCAATCATGATGGCGGCCCTTGCCGCGCTGGCCCTCACCGCGTGCGGGCGCCGCAACGGCCGCACGGGCCAGGGGCCGTACGCCGACAAGGTGGCCGAGGCCGTGCCGCAGATCGAGGCCGCGGTGGGCGTCAGGTTCAAGTCGCCGCCCAGGCTCGAGGTGCGCAGCAAGGAGCAGGTCCGCGACTTCCTGCTGAAGAAGTTCGACGAGACGACGCCCAGCGCCGAAGTCGCGGGACAGGAAGCGGCGTACAAGGCGTTCGGCCTGATCCCTGACACGCTCAACCTGCGCAAGTTCCTCGTGGACCTGCTCACCGAGCAGATCGTCGGCTACTACGACCCGACCACCAAGGTGCTGTACGTCGTCCAGGGCGCGCCCGACGACCTCGTCGGCGTCACGATCACGCACGAGCTGGTGCACGCGCTGCAGGACCAGTACCTGAACCTCGACTCATTACAACGCCAGACGGGCAACAGCGATCGTGCCACGGCGGCGCAGGCGGTGATCGAGGGGCAGGCCACCTACGAGCAGATGTCCATCATGCTCGGAGGCGGCGACATCGCCCAGCACATGATTGGCGGCTGGGACAAGGTGCGGCAGACGATCCGCGAGTCGCAGGGCTCCATGCCGATCTTCTCGTCCGCGCCGATCGTGATCCAGGAAGAGCTGCTCTTCCCATACCTGAGCGGCGCCGAGTTCATCCGGCGGTTCAAGCAGCACGAGCCCGGCAAGCAGCCGTGGCTCGACATGCCGGTCTCCACCGCGCAGGTGCTGCATGAGGACCAGTTCTTCGGCGCGCAGCGCCAGGTGCCGGTGTCGCTCACGCTGCCGTCCACGACGGGGCGCACGGTGTACGAGAATGTGCTCGGCGAGTTCGACACGCGGCTGCTGATCTACCAGTTCTCGCAGGACCAGAACCTGGCGTACCGCGGCGCCGAGGGGTGGATCGGCGATCGCTATCGCATCGTCTCCACGCCCGCTGGCAACGCGGTGGTCTGGGCCACGGCGTGGAAGTCGCAGTTCGAGGCTGCCGAGTTCGTGGAGGCCATGGGGCAGGGCGTCACGCGGATGTACCACACGGGCAGCGCCGCGCTCGGCGCGGGCGGCGTGCGCACGTACACCGGCGCCAGGCACACCGTGCAGATCACGCCCGTGCAGGTTGGCGCAACGAGCGTCGTGCTCTACGAGGACGTGCCGCAGGGACAGAGCCCGCGCCTCCTGGAGCCGTCGCGCATCACGGTCGCGCCCGCGACGTGACGTGCGTGGCCGGCGCAC
>DASZRI010000313.1:0-1761 GCA_035549215.1 Gemmatimonadaceae bacterium
CCTCATTCGTTTCCGCGTGCGTCACCGCTGCGTGCATTGCCTGCGCGGGCGCCATGTCGTCGTCCACGCTCCCTGCGCCCGCCGGGCTCGCGGCCACGCCGCCCATGGGATGGAACAGCTGGAACCGCTTCGGCTGTGACATCAACGAGTCGCTCATCCGCGAGACGGCCGACGCGATGGTCAGCTCGGGGATGCGAGATGCCGGCTACCAGTACGTGAACATCGACGACTGCTGGATGGCGCCGGCCCGCGACGCCAACGGGCGCCTGGTGCCTGATCCGCAGCGCTTTCCGCACGGCATCAAGGCGCTGGCCGACTACGTGCACGCGCGCGGGCTCAAGCTCGGCATCTATTCGTCCGCGGGCACCAAAACCTGCCAGGGGCTGCCCGCCAGCCTGGATCACGAGCGCGTGGACGCGCAGAGCTTCGCCGACTGGGGCGTGGACTACCTCAAGTACGACAACTGCAACAACGAGAAGCGCCCCGCGATCGCGCGCTACGCCGCCATGGACTCGGCGCTGCGCGCCACGGGCCGCCCGATTGTGTTCAGCCTGTGCGAGTGGGGGTCCAACCAGCCGTGGCTCTGGGGCAAGTCGGTGGGCGGCCAGCTCTGGCGCACCACCGGCGACATCGAGGACAAGTGGACGTCGGTGCTGCGCATCCTCGACCGCCAGGCGGCCATCGTCTCCTACTCGGGACCCGATGGCTGGAACGACCCCGACATGCTCGAGGTCGGCAACGGCCACATGACGGCGGCCGAATACCGCGCGCACTTCAGCCTCTGGGCCGTGCTCAACGCGCCGCTGATCGCCGGCAACGACCTGCGCGCCATGTCGGCGGAGACGCGGGCCATCCTCACCAACCGCGACGTGATCGCCGTGGACCAGGACTGGGGCGGCCGCCAGGGTAGCCGCCTGCGCCACGACGCGGCGTCGGACGTGTGGGCCAAGCCCATGTCGCACGGCGGGCAGGCCGTGGTGCTGCTCAATCGCGGTGACCAGGCAGCGGACATCGGCATCCCGCTGGCCGACCTCGGCATCACCACCGGCTCGGCGAATGTGCGCGACCTGTGGTCGCACGCGAATGTCGTCATGGAAGGCACGGTGCGCGCGCTCGTTCCCGCGCATGGCGCCGCGATGTTCGTCGTCAGCGAGGCGGCTCGCTGATGGGGGCGGTGCCCACCACGCACCTGGCGTGGATCGACTACACGATCATCGGCACGTACTTCCTGTTCGTCATCGGCATCGGGTGGGCGCTCAAGCGCTCCACCCGGACGAGCACCGACTTCCTGCTGTCCGGCCGCTCGCTTCCGGCCTGGGTCACCGGCCTCGCGTTCATCTCCGCGAACCTGGGCGCGCAGGAAGTGATCGGCATGGGTGCGTCGGGCGCCAAGTACGGGATCGCGACCAGCCACTTCTACTGGATCGGCGCCATCCCGGCCATGGTATTCGTGGGCGTGTTCATGATGCCGTTCTACTACGGCTCGCGCGCGCGGTCCGTGCCCGAGTACCTGCGGCTCCGCTTCGACGAGAAGACGCGCACGCTCAACGCGCTCACCTTCGCCGTCATGACGATCTTCTCGTCCGGCATCTCGATGTATGCCATGGGCGAGCTGTTCCACCTGCTGCTCGGGTGGAGCCCGGACGCCAGCATGCTCGTGTCGGCGGCCATCGTCCTCGCGTACACGTTGCTCGGCGGGCTCACGAGCACGATCTACAACGAGGTGCTGCAGTTCTTCCTGATCGTGTTCGGGTTCTTCCC
>DASZRI010000314.1:0-6186 GCA_035549215.1 Gemmatimonadaceae bacterium
GGTGCCGGGGTGCTTCCTGCGCATCGGCGCCCGGGAGCCGGGTGGCGTGCCGGTGGCGGCGCATTCGCCGCGCTTCGCGCCGGCCGAAGCCAGCATCCTGGTCGGGGCGGCCGTGCTGGCCGAGGCGGCGCGCGTGGCTTCGTCGGCACTGGCGGCGGAACAGGTGCGCCCCACGGGGTAGGACGTTCTATTTAATCGTGGCCGTTGCCGGGCAGCGTCCGGCGAAATCATATTTGTGATGTCACAAATGTTGTCCACCCTCCGCCCCCACACCCGCATGTCCCCGTCCGGCACCCTGCGTCTCGCGGCCGCCCTCGCCCTGGCGCTCGCGGCTGCATGCTCCAGTTCCACGGAATCGAGCCACCAGGGGCCGCCGGCGCGGCTCGACGTCACCTCGGGCGACGGCCAGACGGCGACGGTCGGCGCCGCCGTGGCCACGCCGCTCAGCGTCCGCGTGTCCGACGCCAATGGCAAGCCGGTCAGCGGCGTGTCCGTGGCGTGGACGGTGAGCGCCGGCAACGGCACGGTCGCTCCCATCTCGCCGTCCACCGACGCCTCGGGACTCGCGCAGGCCAACTTCACGGTCGGCACCATCGCCGGCGTCAACCAGGTGACGGCGTCCGTGTCCGGCGTGACGACGGCGTCCACGTTCACCATCACGGGCACCGCCGGGCCGGCCGCCAAGGTCGCCATCACGCCCCACACCGTGGCGCTGGGCTGCGGGCTCGGCTCCGCGCAGGTTTCGGCGGCGGTGCAGGACCGCTTCGGCAACGCGGCCTCAGGGAGCGTGACGTGGACCTCGCGCAATCCCGCGGTCGCGACGGTGGATGCCGCCGGGAAGATCACGCTGCTCAGCACCTCGGGCTCGACCTATGTGATCGCATCCGGGCAGGGGCTGTCGGCGGACAGCGTGGCGGTGGGCGCGTCGGCGCCGCTTGCGCTGCAGGTGGGCCAGGTGATCGTGGACCCGCCGACGAATGGCGTCTGCGTGACGTCCGACGCGCCGGGCTCGCAGTTCACGCTCGTCGCCTATTTCAACTCGTCGGTGCCTGGCAACTCCGTCGGCATCGAGGCCTACGGTGACGGGCTGGCGACGTACGGCGGCAACGCGTCGCTCGGCAACCAGGTGGCGTCCACGGCCCTCCTGCCCGCGCTCGACATGTCCCAGCAGCGGGACGAGGCGTTCGACCTCGCCCTGCGGCGCCGCGAGCGCGCCGAGACCCCGAAGTACCTGCCGATGGCGCGGGCGTGGCTGGCCCAGCGGGAGCAGGCGGGGACGGGCGCGCGCGCCGATGTCGCGCCGTCGTTCTCGTCGATCACGTCGTCGTCCAAGGTGGGCGACCTCGTGCAGCTCAACACGAATTCCAACGACTACTGCACCAACCCGACGCTCACCACCGGGCGCATCGCCGCGATCAGCAACTCGGCCGTGGTCGTGGCGGACACCTCCAACCCGGCCGGCGGGTTCACGGACGCGCAGTACGCGTCGTTCGCCGTGGGCATGGACACGCTGGTGAACCCGGTGGACACGACGGCGTTCGGCACGCCGTACAACATCGACGGCACGGGCAAGGTCATCATCTTCTTCACGAAGGCGGTGAACCAGCTCACGCCCAACGGCGGGGCCAACGGCGTCGTCCTCGGCTTCTACTATTCGCGCGACCTGTATCCCAAGACCAGCCCGACCGGCAACTGCCCGGGCAGCAACTTCGCCAACATGTTCTACCTGATGGTGCCGGACGTGAACCGCACCATCAACGGCGGCAACAGCTACTCGTCGTCCGTGTCCAGGGCTTCGAGCATCGTGCTCAGCACCATCGGCCACGAGTACCAGCACCTGATCAACGCGTCGCGGCGCATGTACGTGAACAAGGTGGCCAACGTGGACGAGGACACGTGGCTCAATGAGGGGCTGAGCCACGTGGCGGAAGAGCTCATGTTCTACCGGTCAGCGCAGGTCACGCCGCGGCAGGACCTCGGCACCGTGGCGCTGTCCAACCAGGCGGTCTTCAACGCGTTCCAGACCTTCATGACGGGCAACTACGGGCGCTACTCCACGTACCTGACGAGCACCGAGTCGCAGGCCCCGGTCGGCGTGGATACCGATGACGACCTCGCCACGCGCGGGGCGATCTGGTCGTTCCTGCGCTACGCGGCGGACCGCACGCGCACCACGGACGGCGACTTCTGGTTCCAGCTCGTGAACACGCCGCTCACCGGCGTGCCCAACCTGGAGCACGTCATCGGCCCGTCGGCCGGGATGTTCCGCGACTGGGCCACGTCGGTGTACGCCGACGACTACGTGCCGGGCGTGGTGGCCAACTACACGCAGCCGAGCTGGAACTTCCGGCAGATCGTGAAGCTGTACAATGGCCAGAGCTTCTCGCAGGTGGGGCGCATCCTGGTGAATGACGTCACGCAGTCCGTCACGCTCACGGCGCAGGGCGTCTCCTTCCTGCGCTTCACCGTCCCCAACGGCAAGCAGGGCACGCTGCGGGTGACGGGCGTCGGCGGCAGCGCGCTGCCGGCCGGCGTGCAGCTCATGCTGGTCCGGGACAAGTAGCGCCGGCCGCGCCGACCGGCGATGTTTCACGCACGCGATTTCTTCACGACCTGACGGACTTCATGCGACGCACGATCTACCTGCTCATTGCCGCTTCCGTGCTGGCCTGCACCGGCGAGATTGCCGGGCTCGGGCCGCCGAGCGATCCCGCCAGGGAGACCTACGCTCCCTCGCTTGGCATCAACCTGGCCGTCATGACCAAGACGGCGGACGGGCTCTACTTCCAGGACCTCGCGCAGGGCACCGGCTACAAGATCGTCAAGGACACGACGGTCACGGTGAACTACACGGGCTACCTGGTGGATGGCACGATCTTCGACGCGTCCAACGGCGCGCAGCTCGCCACCAACTCGGTCGTGCCCGGATTCCGTGAGGGACTCATGGGCATGGCGGTCGGCGGCCATCGCCGCATCGTCATTCCGTCGGCGCTGGGCTACGGGGAAGCGGGCAGCCCGCCGCGCATCCCGCGGCAGTCCACGCTGGTCTTCGACATCGTCCTGCGGTCCGTGCCCTGAGCGCCCAACGGTCGCGCCCCGCGCGACGTAGGGTTGCCGGTACCGTGCGGCCGCGGCATCTTCGCCGTGGCCGCGCGTCGTTTGTGGCCCGCCCGTCCCGGCCACGCGACTGATCCGCCGCCGCATTCTCCCGCCTGTCCACATTCCCGATCCATACAGGAGGCTCGCATGATTCGCCGATGGTCCCTGGCTGCATCCCTCATTGCCTGCATTCCACTCGCGGCCAGCGCGCAGGGGCGCGGTGGCTTCGGCCGCGGCATGCAGGGCCCGCCGAGCTTTCCCACCGACGACCCGGTGATCAAGCGCATCTGGGCGATGGGGATGGACAGCTCGCACACGACGCAGCTCGCGCAGGCGCTCATGGACTCCATCGGCCCGCGCCTGACCGGCTCGCCGGGGCATCGCGCCGGCAACGACTGGCTCGTGTCCATGTACAAGAGCTGGGGCATCGACGCACGCAACGAGCAGTACGGCACGTGGATGTCGTGGAAGCGCGGCGTCTCGCACATCGACCTGATCTCGCCGCGCGTGCGCTCGCTCGAGGGCACGATGCTCGCGTGGAGCCCGGGCACGAATGGCAAGGACGTGGACGGCGACGTCGTCATCCTGCCCGACGTGCCCGACAGCAACGCCTTCGTGCAGTGGCTGCCGAACGTGAAGGGCAAGTACGTGCTCGTGTCTCCCGCGCAGCCGTCCTGCCGCCCTGATGATGACTGGGCCGCCTCGGCCACGCCGGCCGAGCTCGACTCGATCCGCGCGCAGCGCACACGCCTGCAGCAGGAGTGGCGCGCCCGCGTCGCGCGCACCGGCTACGGCACCAGCCTGGGCACCGGCACGCTCGGGCATCGCCTGGAGGAAGCGGGCGCGGTGGGCGTGATCGAGAACTACTGGTCCAACGGCTGGGGCGTGGACAAGGTCTTCAACACGCGCAACACGAAGGTCCCCGGGCTCGACCTGAGCTGCGAGGACTACGGCCTCGTGTACCGGCTGGCCGAGCACAACCAGCACCCGCGGCTGCGCGTGCACGCCGACGCCGAGTTCGAGGGCACGAAGCCGGTGTTCAACACGATCGCCGTGATCCCCGGCACCGAGAAGCCCGACGAGTACGTGATGCTCTCGGCGCACTTCGACTCGTGGGACGGCGGCTCCGGCGCGACCGACAACGGCACCGGCACGATCACGATGCTCGAGGCCATGCGCATCCTGAAGCAGGTGTACCCGCACCCCAAGCGCACGATCATCGTCGGGCACTGGGGCGGGGAAGAGGAGGGCCTCATCGGCTCGACGGCGTTCGCCGCCGATCACCCGGAGATCGTGAAGGGGCTGCAGGTGCTGCTCAACCAGGACAACGGCACGGGCCGCGTGGTCAACTCGTCGGCCGGCGGCCTGATCGACGCCACGTCGCACGTGGCGGACTGGTTCTCGCGCGTGCCCGACCAGCTCTCGGGCAACGTGAAGCTGAGCATGCCGGGCAGCCCGGGCGGCGGCGGCAGCGACCACGCGTCGTTCGCCTGCAAGGGCGCGCTGGCCGTGGAGCTGGGGTCGCTGTCGTGGAACTACGGCATCTACACCTGGCACACCAACCGCGACACGTACGACAAGATCGTGTTCGACGAGGTGAAGGCCAACGCCACGCTCACCGCGATGCTCGCGTACGAGGCGTCGGAGGATCCGCAGAGCGTGCCGCGCGAGCAGCGCGTGATCGCGACGAATCCGCGCACCGGGCAGCCCGGCACGTGGCCGGCCTGCGAAGTGCCGCTGCGCACGTACGACGCGTACAAGCGCTGACCGAACGCGAGGCCGCCCCGGCGCGTGATCGCGGGGGCCGGCCGCTCCGCCCGGGGATGCCCGGGCGGCAGCACCAGGGGGCCGACCTTCCGGGGTCGGCCCCCGTCGCATTGCGGCGTATATTTGGGGCCGTGACCGAGCCGCTCTGGACGCCGACGCCCGCGCAGGTGGAGCGGGCCAACCTCACGCGCTTCATGCGCATGCTCCGCGCGCAGGGCGTGGACGTGCCGGACTATCCCGCGCTCTACCGCTGGTCGGTGGAGCATCGCGAGGAGTTCTGGGTGGCCGTGTGGCGGTTCGCCGGCGTGATCGCCGACGAGCGGCCCGGCCGTGATCCGTGGGACACGGTGCTCGTGGGGCGCGACCGCGTGGCGCCCCCCACGCCCGACGACGGGCCGCGCTGGTTCGCCGGCGCGCGGCTCAACTTCGCCGAGAACCTCCTCCGCGACCGCGACGACCGCGACGCCCTGATCTTCTGGAACGAGGTGGGGCGGCAGGCGCGCTTGACGTACGCCGAGCTGCACGATGCCGTCGCCCGCGTCGCCGCCGCCCTGCGCGCCGATGGCGTGCAGCCGGGCGACCGCGTGGCCGGGTTCATGCCCAACCTGCCCGAGACCGTCATCGCGATGCTCGCGACCGCGAGCATCGGCGCCATCTGGTCGTCCTGCTCGCCGGACTTCGGCGCAAGCGGGGTGCTGGACCGTTTCGGGCAGATCGCGCCGAAGGTGCTGGTGTGCAGTGCCGGCTATCGCTACGCCGGCCGCCGCATCGACTGCCTGCCGCGCATTCGCGAGTTCGCCGCGCAGCTTCCGCATCTCACGCGGGTCGTCGTCGTGCCCTACGAGGCGGATGCGCCCGACGTGGCCGGGTTGCCGGGCGGCGTCCTCTGGGATGACTACGCGCCGCGCACCGGCGACGCGCCGCAACTCACCTTCGCGCGGCTGCCGTTCGACCACCCGCTGTACATCATGTACTCGTCGGGCACCACGGGGCTGCCCAAGTGCATGGTGCACGGGGCTGGGGGCACGCTGCTGCAGCACCTCAAGGAGCTGCAGTTGCACACCGACCTCACGCGCGACGACCGCATCTTCTACTTCACCACCTGCGGCTGGATGATGTGGAACTGGCTGGTGAGCAGCCTCGCCGTGGGCGCGACCGTCGTGCTGTACGACGGGGCGCCGATCATCAAGCGCGGGCCGGTGCTTTGGGACATGGCGGCGGCCGAGCGCGTGAGCGTGTTCGGCACGAGCGCCAAGTACCTGGCGCTCGTGGAGAAGGAGGGGCTGCGTCCGCGGGAGACGCACGACGTGTCCGCGCTCC
>DASZRI010000315.1:0-1577 GCA_035549215.1 Gemmatimonadaceae bacterium
GTGCTGCCCGAGCGCGCCGACCACCTGCCGCACGGCACGGAGACGGTGCTCGTGGTCGAGGATGAGCCCGCCGTGCGCGCGCTCACCGTCCGTACGTTGAAGGCGCTGGGCTACACGGTGCACGCCGCGGAGGATCCCGCATCCGCCCTCGAGCTGGCGCGCGACGCGCGCGTGCAGGTGGTGCTCACGGACATCGTGATGCCGCAGATGAGCGGGCCCGACCTCGTCGCGCGACTGGTGCAGCGCCGCCCTGCGCCCGCCGTGGTGTACATGACGGGCTACGCCGACGATGCCCTGCAGGCGTTCGCGATGGACTCGGCGGCGACGCTGCTCCGCAAGCCGTTCACCCCGTCGGTGCTGGCGCGCGCCATCCGCGACGCGCTGGACGCGCCGCGCACGCCCCACGGGACCACCGCGTAGGGCGGCGCGGCTCGCATCCGCGCGGACGTCGTTGTACGTACGCCCGCGTTACGGCACGATCGCGCCCTTTTCCGGCGCCGACTCGCCGAGCACCCACCTGGCAAACCAGGCGTACTCGTTGCGCACCTTGCTGAGCTGGTGGAACGGCTCGCCCAGCCCGTGCGGCTCGCGCGGGAAGAAGACGAGGTCCACGGGGATGTGGTTGAGCCGGAGTCCCGTGTACAGCTCCTGCGACTGGCCGATCGGCACGCGCGGGTCCGCCTGCCCGTGCTGGATGAGCGTGGGCGTGCGCGCCTGCTTGATGAACGTCATGGCCGAGCGCGCCGCGTACTGCTGCGGGTCGTTCCACGGCTCGGCCAGGAAGTAGCCGTCAATGGTGCGCGGGATGTCGTTCGTCCCGTACATGCTGGGCATGTCGGTGAGGCCGGCGCCCACCATCACCGCCTTGAAGCGGTTGGTCTGCGTGAGCGTCCACGCCGTCATGTAGCCGCCGTAGCTCCACCCGCTCTGCGCGAGCTTCGTGCTGTCCGCCACGCCCATCGCGATCACGCGGTCGATGCCGCGCTGGATGTCGTGGAAGTCGCCGCCGCCCCAGTCCTTGATGTTGGCGCGCAGGAACTTCTCGCCGTAGTTCGTGCTGCCGCGCGGGTTGGGGTAGAGCACCGCCCAGCCGCGGCCCGCCCACACCTGCGCCATGTCCTGGTACCACGAGTCGGCGAACGACTGGTCCCACGCGCCCGCGGGGCCGCCGTGCACGACCGTGAGCAGGGGGTAGCGATGGCCGGGCTGGTAGCCCGCGGGATAGTACAGCACGCCCTCGACGTCCATGCCGTCGGTGCCCTTCCAGCGGAGCACCTCAGCGTTGCCCATGGCGAAGTCGCGCACCTGCGGGTTGTGGTCGGTGCGCTTCGTGCCGCTCATGTCATCGCCGAGCTGCGCGACGTACACGTCGCCCGGGTGCTGCGCGTCGGACTCGACGAAGGCCGCCGTGCGGTCGTCGCGCGAGAACGTGGCGGAGGAGATGACGCCCTGCACGTTGGTGAGCTGGCGGGGCGTGCCGCCCTGTGCGCTGACGCTGAAGAGCTGCGACGTCGTGCGCACCGGCGCCTCGAAGTAGAGCGTGTTGCCGTCGTGCGACCACGTGGCCGGGCCCGGCT
>DASZRI010000316.1:0-2536 GCA_035549215.1 Gemmatimonadaceae bacterium
ATCGTCGTCGCGTCCGGCACGTCCGCGTACATCGCGTTGCTCGACACGTAGTCGCCGAGCTGCGGGGCGCGGCCGATGCGACGCGAGTAGAAGAGCCCGAGGTTGCTCGTGTTGCTGCAGAACATGCAGCTGAAGCTACCGAAGCTGAACGCGCCCGCGCCCCACGCAGTCGCAGCTGGTGGAGCCGACGACGAACTACTTCGTCGGGCGCGTCAAGCGCGACTTCAATGGCGGCAACACGGTGGTGGGCGGCATCCTCACCTCCACCGCGCGCCAGCTGGACGACTCGCTGGCCTCCAGCTACCTGCGCTCGCACGCCGAGGCCGGCGGCGTGGACCTGCTGCACATGTGGAGCGACCAGACCTACTCGCTGCGCGCGCAGTTCGCGATGTCCGACGTGGGCGGCTCGCCGCAGGCGATCTCGCGCACCATGCAGTCCAGCGCGCATTACTTCCAGCGCCCCGATCGCGGCAGCGTGCGCGACGGCCTCTTCACCACGCGGCTCGACTCCACGGCCACGTCGCTCCAGGGCTACGGCTTCTACACGCGCGTCGCCAAGGAGAACGGCAACTGGCTGTGGGAAGCGGCGCAGAATGTCCGCAGCCCTGGCTTCGAGGTGAATGACCTCTCATACCTGGCGCGCGCCGACTACTGGTGGATGAACGGCAATGTCGGGCGCCAGTGGACCGAGCCGACCTCGTGGTACCGGAACCTGGTCGTGCTCGCCGGCGGCCAGCAGCAATTCGACTTCGAGGGTGACCGTACCGACCTGCAGCAGCAGGCGTACTTCGGCATGCAGCTTCCGAACTACTGGAACTGGCGGTCGTTCGCCATCCATCACCCGGCGGTGCTCGACCCCGGCGCCCTGCGCGGCGGGCCGATTGTCCAGCGCCCCGGCTACAACGACTACAGCGTCGGCCTCACCGGCGACAATCGCCAGGCCGTGGTCTGGGGCATGAGCACCGAGTGGGCCACCGGCGTCGGTGCCGTGAACCAGAGCGTGTCGCTCATGCCCAGCGTGACCTTCAAGTTCGGGCAGAACGCCAACGTGGACTTCACGCCCATGTACTCCAAGGGCAAGGGTCCGCAGTACGTGATGGAGGTGCTCGACCCCACGGCCGTGGCCTTCAGCGGCGCGCGCTACGTGATGTCCGACCTCGACCAGACGTCGCTCTCGCTCGATACGCGGCTCAACATGACGTTCACGCCGAACGTGACGCTCGAGCTGTACGCGCAGCCCTACTTCGTGAGCGGCCGCTACGGCAGCTTCGGGGAGTACGCGGCGCCGCGCGCCCTGCAGCGCCTGGTGTACGGCCGCGACATGGGCGGCATCTCGGCCACCACCGATGCCAGCGGCCACGTGACCGCGTACACCGTGGATCCGGACGGCAGTGGGCCGGCGCAGGCGTTCACGATCGCCAACCCTGACTTCTCCTACGTCTCGCTGAGGGGCAATGCGGTGCTGCGGTGGGAGTACCGGCCTGGCTCGACGATCTTCCTCGTGTGGCAGCAGCAGCGCACGGGCACCACGCCCGACGGATCGTTCGACCTGGCCCGTGGCCGCGCCGACCTGTTCCGCGAGCGCCCGGTGAACGTCTTCCAGCTCAAGGTGAACTACTGGGTGGGGCGGTGACGGGCGGCGGTCACTCGTCGAGCGCCGCCCGCACCACGGTCAGCAGCTCGGTGGTCGTGTAGGGCTTGGGCAGGAAGTGGCGCACCCCGGCCTCCGCGGCGCGCGCTACCTGGCCATTCACCGCCAGCCCGCTCGCGGCCACCACGCGCACGTCCGGACGGATGCGCCGCAGGGCGTGGATCGTCCCCACGCCGTCCAGCACCGGCATCATCATGTCGGTGACGACCAGCGCGATGTCGGCGTGCCGCCGCGCGAAGAGCGCCACCGCCTCGGCGCCGTCGGCGGCCGTCAGCACGCGATAGCCGAAGGTCTCCAGCGTGCGCTGCGCCACGGTGCGCACGGCCGGCTCGTCGTCCACCACGAGCACGAACTCGCCGCGCCCGCGCGGGGCCACCGGTGGCGTCTCGGCGCCGCGTGACGCCTCCGCCGCGGCGCCCGCCGGCAGGTACACGCGGAACGTGCTCCCGCGCCCAACGGCGGACTGCAGGGTCATCGCGCCGCCGTGGCTGCGCACGATCGCCGCCGTCGTCGAGAGCCCGAGGCCCGTGCCCTTGCCCGGCTCCTTGGTCGTGAAGAAGGGGTCGAAGATGCGGTCCCGGATCTCCGGCGGAATGCCGACGCCCGTGTCGCTCACCTCGAGCATCACGTAGCGGCCCGCGTGCGCGTCGGGGATCGCCGCCGCGAATGCCTCGTCCATCTCCACGTTCCCGGCGGCGATCGTCAGCGTGCCGCCCTCCGGCATCGCATCGCGCGCGTTCACGGCGAGGTTCAGCAGCACCTGGTGCAACTGCGTCGGGTCGCCGACGATCATCGACAGGTCGCGTGCCACGGTCGCCCGAACGGTGATGGACTTCGGGCACGAATCACGGATGATGCGCTCCAGGTCGCCGACCAGGTCCGCCG
>DASZRI010000317.1:0-3063 GCA_035549215.1 Gemmatimonadaceae bacterium
GTGCGGAAAGCCGATGGTCACCACCGGGGCGCCCTCACGCGCGTCGGCGTCGGACGCGCTGATCCCGGCGATGGTGGGGAAGGGCGCGCCTGCGTCCATCTGCACGAGCGCGAGGTCCACGTCCGGGTCGTCGCTCGCGCGCACGAGGTGCGCCGGCAGCCAGCTTCCGGAGTCGCGGAACTTGATCGCGATGCGCGTGGGCGGATTGCCGGCGTCGGACTTCACGTTGTGCCGGTTGGTGAGCAGCAAGCCGTCCTTGCTGATGGCGAACGCCGTGCCGGCGAACGGGCGGCCGTCCAGCTCGGACACGAGCAGCGCGACCGCCGGCGCATTGCGATCGTTGATCCGCGACACGTCCATCGCGACGAGCTTGCCCTGCGCCGCGAGCGCGTGGCGCAGCGAGTCGATCGTCGCGACCGACCCTGACGGCGCCTGCTCGAGCTGCGCGCGCAGCGCCTGGTTGCGGCGCGACAGCGCGTTCACGTAGCCGGTGTCGGAGAGCGTGCGCAGCCGCGTGTCCATCGCGGCCATCGTGGACTCGTTCTGCGCCAGCGCCTGCCGCAGGGTGGACACTTCCTGCGACGACTCGCGGTGGCCTGCCCAGTAGGCAATGCCCACGCCCCCGCCGAGCACGACGATGGCGAAGACGAGGAGCTGCGTCAGCCGATGCGTCCGCTCCTCCACCGCGACCGCGATGCGCTCGGACGTCGGCCGCCGCGGCGCGCCGGCCGCCGGTGGTGGCGACGCACCCGGCCCTGCCGGCGACGCGACCGATGTCGCGGGCGGCGTGGCCGTCGCGGCATCGTTGGCGGGCTGGTATTCCACCTGCGGCCCATGCTCGCCAAAGCTGACGCGATCGCCGGGGTGCAGCTCGAATTCGTCGGCGATGCGGACGCCGTTCACGAACGTGCCGTTGGTGCTGCCCAGGTCGCGCAGCGTGCAGCGGCCATCCACGACGCGGATCTCGGCGTGCTTCGTGGACACGTCCAGGTCACGTTCGACGTCGAACCGCAGGTCGCTCAGCGGGTGGCGGCCGATGGCGATGACCGACTTGTCGAACTGCTCGCGCTGACCGGCGCGCGCACCTGTCAGGATGCGGAGCTCGAGCGCCATGTCAGTGGCGGACGGAGTCGGCGGCGCTGGCGTTGGGTGCGGCCGGCGCCGCACGCACGATGTGCGAGACGAACCACGCCGCGGCCGCGAGCAGGACGACGAGCAGCACGCCGGCAATGGCGCGCCCCATGCCGCGGCGCGTGGCGCTCACCGGCGCGGCGGGCTCGTCCATGGGCACCGTGGTGCGCGACACGGCGCGCACCGGCACCGTGGGCGTGCGCGAGGCCTTGGTCACCGCTTCCATGGGCGAGGTGGGCGTGCTGCTCCCGCCCTCGTTCAGCGGAAAGACGCGGTGGCCCACTTCGTCCCCCTGCGACGCAACGGAGAGCCCGTCGCCGTCGAAGCGCGCCGCGATCACCGTGATGTTGTCCGGGCCGCCGGCGGCGTTGGCCAGGTCGATGAGCCGCTTGCACACCGCGACCAGGTCCTGCTCCTGGCTCGCGACGCGCGCGATGTCGTCCTTGCTCACCTGGCCCGAGAGCCCGTCGCTGCACAGGACGAGCACGTCACCCTTGCGGACCTGCTGGTGCGTCAGGTCCACCTTGATCGTCGCCTCGGGGCCGAGCGCCTGGAGGATGATGTTGCGCCGCTCGCTGTGCTCGGCCTCCTCCTCGGTGAGCTCGCCCGCCTCGACCAGCTTCTGCATCAGCGACTGGTCCTTGGTGATCTGCCGGGCCACGCCGTCGCGCACCAGGTACGCGCGGCTGTCGCCCACCTGGGCCAGGTAGAGCGTGTCGCCCAGCAGGCCCGCGATCGTGGCCGTGGTGCCCATGCCGCGGTACTCGGCGTGGTGCGAGGCGTACTGGTTGATCTCCGCATTCGCGGCGGCGGCCGCCTGCTTGAGCGCGGTGGCGAACGACTCGGGCGACGGCTGCGGGTGCGCGCGCCACTGGCTGCGCAGTTCGCGCAGGACGACGTCGGTGGCCATCGCGCTGGCGATCTCGCCCGCGGCGGCGCCACCCATGCCGTCGGCGACCATGAACAGCGTGCCGCGTTCGCCCACCGTGTGCGTGCGCACCTGCGGCTGCAGCGAGGCGTCGTCGGCCGTGAGGTCGGCGACCACGAACGCGTCCTCGTTGTGCTCACGCGTGCGCCCCACGTCGGTCCGACCGAAGACGTGGACGATCACGCTGCCGCGGGAGGCGCCGCCTGTTGATGCCATGGATCGGATGGTTACCGAGTGGTCACTTGCACGACGCCAGAGTGTACATGTTGGTGAAGCGATTCGCCAACGACGTGCCCAGCGCCTTGCTCCTGACGCTGGCGAGCACCTGGCACCCGAGCTCACTGTTGCCACGGACGCCTTCAGCGGACGCGCGCACCATCGCCGCCCGGACTTCCTGCACCGGCGTGAGGGTGCCGGGCAGCGCATCCATCGCCTTCAGCAGGCGCGTGGCCGCCCCGGCGTCGAACGAGTCCGCGCCCTCGGCGTTCTCCCACTGGTCGAGCAAGGCGTCCACGTTGGCGGCCGGCGCTCCCGTGGGACTCGGATTCCCGGAAAGCTTCTTGTTGAGCGGCTCGGCGCCCGGCTTGCTCGCCGGCGCCCGCGTGCCGGATGGGTTCGCCGTTCCCGGCTGTCCGCCGTTGGCCCCCCCGCCGTTTGCAGCTCCGCCGTTCGGGTTCGCGCCGTTCGGGTTCGCGCCGTTCGGGGTTGCGCCGTTCGGGGTTGCGCCGTTCGCAGTTTGCGGTTGCGCCGTACCCGGCCCTGCGCCGTTCCGGTCCTGCGCCGTACCCGGTCCTGCGCCGTTCCGGTCCTGCGCGGTTCCTCGCAGTACGAAGTATCCGCCTGTCCCCACCACCAGCACGCCCACCAGCGCCGCCGCCAGGATCCCGCTCTTGCCCCGACGCGCCACGGGAGCCGCAGGGGTCGATGCGGCGGCCGGCTGCGCACGGGTCGCGCCGGCCGCCGCTCCCGCGACGCGCGTGGCCGGCACCGCGGCCGCGCCCATC
>DASZRI010000318.1:0-7263 GCA_035549215.1 Gemmatimonadaceae bacterium
GGTATCCCGCGTGTGGGCGGTCGGGCCCTGCGCGTTGGCGGCTCCGCTCGCGAGGATCAGTAGGAGGCAACCGGCAGCAATGGCGCGCATCATCGAGGTCTCGTATGTGAATTGGAGATGTTGCGTTGAGACAGGACGGACGCGCACTTCCGACGGTTTCAAGAGGGGCTCGCATTGTCGCGCCGGTTTGTCTTGGGCCTACGGTTTTCTCTCCTTGGCGCCTCCGGAGGCCCGACGCTGACAGACAATTCCTAATTATTTAGGAAATAATTGACGCTGTTGCGCGCCACAAAAAATCATACGATATTAGGAAATTATGTCAGCCACCTACGACATTCGGACCGCTGCACTTGCGGTCGGCGCCAATACAAAGTGGGCTGACAACATCATCTCCCATCACTCCCCAAACGGCGTGACACACGCCAGCCGCGGGGTCGAGCGCTCTATCACCTTCGACGCCATTCTCATCCTGGCGGTCGCGCGGATGATCATCGCTGAACTCGGCACGACGCGGGGTGCGGCGGTTCGACTGGCCGAGAAACTGGTTGCTGGGGGCACAGGGCAGGTAGTAACCCCGGGCGGCGTGGAGATCCGCATCGATCTGGCCGCCGTGACACAGGCAGTCCGCAGGCGCCTGCTGGAGTCTGTCGAAAGCACTTCGCGGCCCCGGAGGGGACGCCCGCCCAGCCGACACCGACTCGACACCAGCGATTTCTAGATACGACAAGGGCCGAGAGGCTGATCGCAGCCCCTCGGCCCTTGTTGCTACAGACTCGTGTTAGTGCGCCAGGCGGGAAACGTTCTCCGCCGCCGGGCCCTTGGCGCCCTGCACGACGTCGAACTCGACGGCCTCGCCCTCGGCGAGCGTCTTGAAGCCATTGCCCTGGATCGAGCTGTAGTGGACGAAGCAGTCCTTCTCTCCGCTGTCCGGGGTGATGAAACCAAAGCCCTTGGCGTCGTTGAACCACTTCACCTTGCCGGTCGTACGCATGTCCCACTCCTGAAAGTACTGATTGTCTAGGGAGCGGAACGCGCCGTACCCCGACAATACCCGATTCCGCAGCGGCCCAGCCCGCCACGGCGCCTATACACGCCGAGCCAAGGCCATCAGGCCTTGGCTCAGCGACGCCAAAAGTAGTATTGGCCAGAAAATCGGTCAATAGCGAGTTGCCGACCCTTCCTGGCCCCCGGCTCCCGGTGCCTGCGTCAGCCCCAGTGTGCGGAAGCTGTCGCTATGGGGCGGGGACCGTCTGGACGCCGATGACGTAATACTCGGTCTCGCCAAAGCAGCTCGTCGGTACGCCCTTATGCTGCTGATAGTCGAGCTTCACCCGGCCGCCCATGTCGTGCAGGATCTGCTGCGCGACGCTGTCGTCACGCACGGTGAACTGCCAGCGCTCCTGCATGGCGCCCGGAACATTCACCATCGCGAGTTCGCCCTCCCACGTCTTACACAGCCATCCCTTGCGGGAGAACTTCTGCACGTAGCCCGCGCGCTCCCCGGAAGCGTACGTGTAGTGCAGTGCCACACCTGCCCAGAGGGTAAACCCGACGGCAGGGACCCCGATCAGCACCAGCAGGGTCATGATGAACCACTTCCGCCAGGGTCGGTGGTGGTCCCGTGCCACCGCCGCCGGGGCGGGCTCCGGTGTTGGGGCGTGTGCTTCGCCAGCGTCGTCGTCGTGTCCGGTGTTGCTCATCTCGGCGCTCGGGTCGGGGTGCGATCCCGCTAACGTAGCCACCCGCCCCCGGACCGCCTAGAGGCCCCGGCCACTGGGCAGGCTCCAGGCGGATACGCCCAGCGTGTATCTTGAACCCGTACCGTACGCGGAGCATTCGTGAGTTTCGGCATTCGCAGGAACACGGTCACTGCCTGGGTTGGCAAGGTCCCCGTCGGTTCGGGCCACCCCATCGTCGTGCAATCCATGACGAACACGGACACGGCGGACGCCTCCGCGACCGCCGCGCAGGTCGCCGCGCTGGCCGCGGCAGGATCCCAGGTGGTCCGGGTGACCGTCAACAACGAGGAGGCCGCGCAGGCGGTCCCCGAGATCGTGCAGCGGTTGCGTGACCAGGGAGTCGACGTCCCCGTGGTGGGTGACTTCCACTACAACGGCCACCTGCTGCTCACCCGGTACCCGGAGTGCGCGGACGCGCTGGCCAAGTACCGCATCAATCCTGGCAATGTCGGCGGCAAGCGCCGCGACGAGAACTTCCGCACCATCGTCAAGGTCGCGGTGGATCACGGCAAGCCCGTGCGCATCGGCGTGAACTGGGGTTCGCTGGACCAGGACCTGCTCACGCAGATGATGGACGACAACGCCAACGCTGCGGAGCCGCTGGACGCCAAGGACGTCTACATCGAGGCCATGCTCGCAAGCGCGCTCCGCTCCGCGGAGCTGGCCGAGGAAGTCGGGCTCGGCCACGACCGGATCGTCATTTCCTCCAAGGTGTCCGGTGTGCAGGACCTGGTCACGGTCTACCGTCGGCTGGCCGCGCGGTGCGACTACCCGCTGCACCTCGGCCTCACCGAGGCAGGGATGGGCACCAAGGGCATCGTTGCGAGCACGGCTGGCTTGTCGATCCTGCTCGCGGAGGGCATCGGCGACACGATCCGCGTGTCCCTCACGCCGAAGCCGAATGGCGATCGTACGGAGGAGGTCTTCGTGGCGCAGCAGATCCTGCAGTCGCTGGGCCTGCGCAGCTTTGCGCCACAGGTGACCGCATGCCCGGGGTGCGGGCGCACCACGTCCACGTTCTTCCAGCACATGGCCGAGGACATCCAGACCTACCTGCGCGAGCAGATGCCGGTGTGGCGAGAGCGGCACCCGGGCGTCGAGGACATGCGCGTGGCGGTCATGGGGTGCGTGGTGAACGGGCCCGGGGAGTCCAAGCACGCGAACATCGGCATCTCGCTGCCCGGCACATTCGAGGAGCCCAAGGCGCCGGTGTACGTGGATGGCGAGTTGCGCGTCACGCTCCGCGGCGACCGCATCGTGCAGGAGTTCCTCGTGATCCTCGAAGACTACGTGCAGCGCACGTATCCGTCGCCCGCGTCGGCCGCGAACTGACGCCAAGGGGCAGGGAAGAAGACGGCACGGGCTCGCCTTTCGGCGAGCCCGTGTTCGTCAGGGGCCTGCGCGTCTCAGAGTCGGGCCGAGGAGGCGCCGGACGCTTCGTGTCGCTCGAGGACCGTCACGACGTGCCCGAGCTCCGACATGATGGCGCCAGCGAACCCGACTTCGGCAAGGCGTTCGTGCACGCGCCGATACCAGCGGATCGTGCCGTCCTTGCCCCAGTGGAAGCGGCTCCACACCGATTCCGGCTCGATAGTGCGGCGCAGTTCGGACAGGATCGTGCTGCCTTCGTGCACCTGGCTCGCGGCACATACCCAGCGGGCGCGGTCGCTCGCGTTGCCTAGGCGGGCGAGATAGTCGTCCTTCCGCTCGTCGTGCGAGAGCTCGATGCCGTCGTCATCCTGCGTCCGTTCGACGACGGAGAGCAGGGTGTCGATCACGGCAAGCCCGAACTTGTCCGCCAGCCGTTGCTCGAGCATCTCCCGCGTGAAGCGCTCGCGGATGGAGTCTTCGACGAAGTCGTGCAGGATGCCGGCAATGATCGTCTCCTCATCCTGGCCGTAGCGGGTCAGGATGATCGCGACGTTCGCCGCATGCGTGCGGAAGGGCAGGCGCGTGCCCTTGCGCACCTGGCGGTCGTGATGCTTGGCCGCGAAGGCGAGCGCGTGGTTGATGCGATCCGAGTAACCGGTGACCGTCATGCGGGCGTCTGCTGTGGGGTGTGCATCTCGCGCCGCCGTAACATAGTGCGAGCGCGGCTTACTGGCGAGCGCCGGCAAACCAGGCGACGACGGCCTCAAGACCGTCGCGGTCTTCGTGATCAAACGTTCCGGTGAATTCCGAGTCCACGTCGAGCACTGCAATCAGCTGGCCGCTCGCGTCGCGCACGGGCACGACGATTTCGGACTGGGACCGCGCATCGCACGCGATGTGTCCCGGGAATTTCGCGACGTTCGGGACAACGACCGTCTCGCCCCGCGCCGCTGCCGTGCCGCACACGCCGCTCCCGACGCGGATCTCCAGGCAGCCCAGCGTGCCCTGATATGGTCCGACCCGCAGCAGCCGCCCGGGCTCGACGACGCGATAGAAGCCGGTCCACAGGAACCCGAACGCGTAATGAATCAGGGCGCTCATCGTCGCCATCGCCGCGACGTCGTCGCTGATGCCGTCCAGCACGGCGTTGATGTGCGCGCGGAGCGTGGCGTAAGCCTCGGACTTCGGGACGCCGCGCAGGTCCAGCGTGATTTCGGCCATCGTCAGCGGGAGATGAAGGTCGCGAGCCGAGCGTCCAGCAGCAGGAGCGCGGCGCCATGCACGATCACCGCGAGGCCGGCACCGACGAGCCCGAGACGACGCCCCAGGAGCCAACCGCAGAGCGCGAGCGAGATGCCGACGCCGGCGTATCCGGCGTCGAGCCCGATGTTCAACCAGAGAATCCGATCGAGCCGCGTGGCGGCGGCAAGGTCCGGCATGGTGAGCCGGCCCCACGCCGCCCCCGCGATCGCGAGTTCCAGCCCGCCCCAGCCCGCCATCTGGATCGCGAACTGGCGGAGCAGGGAGGATGACGATGCACGCCAGCGAAGCAGCCCCAGCAGCAGCGCGGACACAAGCAGGCTCGCGCCCGCCCAGATGGCCAGGCGAATCAGGTGCAGCTGTTCTGCTCTGAGAAGTTCGTCACCATACATCGGTCATGGATTCCGTGCGGGGATGGTGGATCCTAAGCGTGCGAGGCCGGCAGTTGGAACCCCTGCCGCCGAAAAGCAGCGAGGGCGAGTGCCACGTGCACTCGCCCTCGTCTGGAGGCCTGCCGGTCCGGTGTTACTGGACCGTCACCGCGCCCTTCATGTTCATGGCGAGGTGCGGCGTGCAGTGGAACTCGTACTTGCCCGGCTTGATGCCCGCGAACGAGACCGTGTAGCTGTCGTTCGGGTTGAGGAGCATCGGGCCGGAAAGCTCGGCGCTCTGGTTCGGCATGTTGGCCGAGAGCTGCGGCTTCACGTCCGCCGGGATGCTGGCGGGGTCGAACGCCACGTTGTGGGGGCCACCGGCCACCATGATGAACTTGATGCCGTCACCCTGCTTGATCGTCAGCTCGGCCGGCTCGAACTTGTAGCCGCTCGCGTCGCCAACCATCTTGACCTCGTGGATGGTGCCCGTGATGGGCATCGCGGCCACCGCGCCCGCCGCCGGGGTCGCCGCAGCCTGCGGAGCCGCCGCAGCCGCCGCCGGAGCAGCCGCCGTGGTATCAGTCTTCGCGGTCTCGCCGCCGCTGCAAGCGGCCAGCACCGCCGCGCTCGCCATGAGCACCAGTCCGTTGAACCGCATGTCTCCAGCCTCCAGAAAGTTCGCGATAGTCGTCTTCGGGTAAGACAAAGCCCCGCAGCACTCTGCGGAGCATTGTGAATTTATTCACAAGGTTGCGTCCGCGCAACGAGCCCCTCCGGTCAACGTGCCCTCCGGTTGACCTGCCCCCCGGCCGCCCGCTACCTTCCTCCCGCAATGTCGACCAACCGCCACCACCATGCGCATCATCACCACGGCCTGACGGGCCGGGGCGGCATGCGCGTGCGCGGCTAGGTCGGCCGCTTCAGGATCCACGCGTGCTCCCGCTGGCCCGTCATCCCCGACGGGCCTTTTCTTTTTTCGCTACCGCACATGCTCAGGATTGCTTTACCCAACAAGGGACGTCTGGCCGAGGAAGCCCGCGAACTCTTCCAGGACGCGGGGCTCGAGATCCGCGCGCGCGGTGACCGCGCGCTGACGGCCTCGCTCGGCGGCGAGTTCGAAGCCCTGTTCGTCCGCGCGCAGGACATCGCGGAGTTCGTGGCCGACGGCGCCGCCGACGCCGGCGTTACCGGCTTTGACCTGGTCCGTGAATGCGACCGGTCCGTCCGTGAGGTCGCCGACCTCGGATTCGGCCGCTGCCGCTTGGCGGTCGCTGCGCGCGAGGAGAGCGGGATCACCCGCGTGGCGGACATCCCCGCCGGTGCCCGCGTGGCCACGGTCTTCCCGCGTGTTGCCGCGCGATTCTTCGCCGAGCGCGGGCAGGCGGTGGAGATCGTCGCCGTGTCGGGCGCGGCGGAGATCGCCCCGCACATCGGCATCGCCGACGTCATCGTGGACCTGGTGTCCACCGGGTCCACGCTGCGCGTCAACGGGCTGCGCGAAGTGGAGACGATCCTCGAGTCCACCGCGCGCCTGATCGTGGCGGACGGCACCGCCGCGCTTCCCGCCGACAAGCAGCGGGCCATCGATGAGCTCGCGGCTGCGTTGACTTCGGTGCTTCGCGCCCGTGGCCAGCGTTACCTCATGGCCAATGTTCCGCGCGACCAGCTCGCCCGCGTACGCGAAATCGTCCCGGGCCTCAATGGACCGACCGTCATCGACATCATGAACGGCGGGAGCATGGTCGCGGTGCACGCGGTGGTCGCGGCCTCCGCCGTGTATCGCACCATTGCCGAGCTGAAGGCCATTGGCGCCGAGGGGATCCTCGTCACGCGCATCGAGAGGTTGATGGCATGAGTCCCGCGGCCGAGGCGGCGCAGTTGCGGTTCATGGGCCCCCTGTCCGCGCTGGACGCGGACACACGCGCGGCACTCCTGGATCGCAGCACGTCGTCGGACGACACCATTCGCCAGGACGCAGCGCGGATCATCGCCGACGTGCGGCGCGATGGTGACCGCACGCTGCAGGAGCTGGCCAGGCGCCTGGACGGCGTGGACCTCGAGCGATTCGAGGTGCCGCGCGCCCGCTGGCAGCAGGCGGTGGACGCGCTCGACCCGGCGCTCCGACGTGCCCTGGAGCGCGCCGCCCGCAACATCGCGGCGGTGCACGAGGCGTTTCGCCCGCAGGCCGTCGAGACGTCGCCCGAACCCGGCATCGTGATCGGCCGCCGTCCCGATCCGCTGGATCGTGTCGGCGTCTACGCACCCGGGGGGCGTGCCGCCTACCCGAGCAGTGTGCTGATGGGTGTGGTCCCCGCACGCGTGGCTGGCGTGCGCGAAGTGGTTGTGTGCTCCCCACCCGCCAGGACCGACGTTCCTTCGGACGTCGTCCTCGCCGCCGCAGAGATCGGCGGCGTGGATCGCGTCTTCGCCCTCGGCGGCGCGGGCGCCATCGCGGCGATGGCGTACGGCACGAGTCAGGTGCCGCGCGTGGATCGCATCGTTGGGCCGGGAAATGCGTG
>DASZRI010000319.1:0-1831 GCA_035549215.1 Gemmatimonadaceae bacterium
GCCGTGCGTGCCGCGATGCTGCCACTTCACCACCGTCATGCCGCTCCAGATGCCGATCGCTGCGCCAAGGGGCAGGTCGCTCGCCCAGTGGACATTCTCGTACAGGCGCGAGAGCGCGATGAGCGTCGCCCCGCCGTACGCGATCGGCGTCACGTAGCGCGACGCGCCGGGGTCGCGACGCGCCGTTTCCTCCACGAGGACGGCCGCCATCGCGAAGCCGGCCGCCGTATGTCCGGACGGAAACGACACGAACGGGCCGTTGTTGTCATGGAATCCGCGCCCAAACGAAAAGTCGGACGGCCGCCCCGACCCGGCGTCGGGCAGCGTACGGCCCGTGAATCCCTTGAGCAATCCGTCAATCGAGGCCGCGAGCAACACGCCTTCCATGAGGTGTGCGCCGACATCCTGCATCGGCGCGTAGCGCGCCAGCCCGCCACCCAGGAACAGCGCGGGACCGATGATGAAAGGCCCCGGCCCGCCCATCAGGGAGAATCCGTCAGCCGTGCGGTGCAGGACGCGGTTGTCCTGCAGCTCCCGATCCTGGAATGCCCGCTGCACGGGGCGGTCGAGTGGCGCGAAGAGCCCGGTGAGCATCACGGCTCCGGCACCAATCGCGATCTGTCGGCGCGTGATCAGGTGCGTGCTGTCGCTCTTGGCACGGGAGGAGTCTGCCACGGCCTGTGCGCGAAGCAGCGCGGGGCTCGCGACGCCGAGCGCGAGCACGCCGGTCGCGAGCGTCAGGCAGGCAGGGGAGAGCCATCCGCGTCGCTGGCGCCGGAATCGCGAGCGAAGACGGACAGGCCTCTTGGGTGTGCGCAACGCGGATGGATGGCGCGTCAATGTTGGTGACCGAAACAAGCGAGACGCTGCACGTTGACTCTAGGCGTTCCCCGGTTTCAGGGTCAACCGGTGGCGTCCGTAAGATTTCTTTACCGCGCGACAACCGTTTGCCGCCCTGATGTGTCGAACGGGAGATCCCTGACGCGCCCTCCTCTTTCCGTTGCGCAGTCGAGTTCCCCATGCCCCCACTCTGGCAGGACCTTCGTCACGCGGTTCGCGGCCTCCGTGCCCGCCCGGGGTTCTCGGCCGCCGTCATCCTCACGCTTGCGCTGGGCCTGGGCGCCAACGCCGCGATCTTCTCCATCGTGGACCGGCTGCTGTTCCGGCCGCCCGCACTGATGACCCACCCCGACCGCGTGCACCGTGTGGCATTTGCGCAGAGCTACCGCGGCAAGGAGTACACGAACAACAGCGTGCCGTACGCGCGCTACGAGGACCTGGCTCGCTGGACGACGTCGTTCGCGCACGTCGCCCTCATCGCCCAGCGCAAGGTCGCCGTGGGGGTCGGTCCCGATGCACGCGAGATGTCCGTTGCCGCCGTGAGCGCGAGCTTCTTCCAGTTCTTCACGGCGCCGCCCGTGATCGGCCGTTACTTCACCACTGCGGAAGACGCGCCACCCGATGGCCGCCCAGTTGCCGTCGTCTCGTACGGCTGGTGGCAGTCCCGCTTCGGCGGTCGCCGCGACGTGCTCGGCTCCACGGTGCAGGTCGGGCCGACAGTGTACACCGTCATCGGTGTCGCGCCGCGCGGCTTCACCGGAATCTGGTCCACGCAGCCTCCGGTGGCGTACGTGCCGATCTCGAGCTTCGCGGCCGGCATGGCCACCGGCTTCAGCCTTGGCGGCGAAGCATGGTACCGCACGTACCACTGGACGTGGGCGGACATGATCGCCGAGCGTCAGCCGGGTGTTTCGCGGGAAGCCGCCACCGCGGACCTGACGAATGCGTTCATCCGGAGTCGCGACGTGCAGGCCACCGTGGACAAGGACCT
>DASZRI010000320.1:0-3763 GCA_035549215.1 Gemmatimonadaceae bacterium
AGCGTGCGCGCCGCTGTCAGCGTCGCCGCCGCCGCGCTGGCGCTCGTGCCGGCCGCGGCACGCGCACAGCGCACGCTCTTCGTCGGCACGGGCGAGCCGTACGCCCGCCTCACCGACGCCGTGCACGCTGCGCGCGCCGGCGACCGCATCGTGGTGCGCCCGGGCACGTACCGCGAGCCCACCATCGTCGTGGACCGCCCGGTCGAGATCGTCGGCGAGGGGCGCCCCACGCTCGACGGCGAGCATGCGCGCCAGATCATGCTCGTCACCGCCGACGACGTCACCGTGCGCGGACTGCGCTTTGCGCACGTGGGCGTGAGCTACGTGCAGGACAACGCCGCCGTGCGCTTCGAGCGCGTGCGGAATTGCGTGGTGGCCGACAACCGCCTGGACGACGCCTTCTTCGGCATCTACCTGGCCAACGTCACCGACTGCCGCATCGAGGGGAACATCATCGCCGGGCTGGCCCGCGAGGAAACGAGCTCCGGCAACGGCATCCACCTCTGGTCGTCGCGCCGCATCACGATCACCGGCAACCAGGTCCGCGGGCAGCGCGACGGCATCTACTTCGAGTTCGTGCACGAGAGCGAGGTGCGGGGCAACCTGAGCGAGGGCAACCTGCGCTACGGCCTCCACTTCATGTATTCCGACGATTGCCGCTACCTGGACAACACGTTCCGGGCCAACGGCGCGGGCGTCGCGGTCATGTACACCAAGCGCGTGACCATGGTGGGCAACCGGTTCGAGCGGAACTGGGGCGCCGCCGCGTACGGCCTGCTGCTCAAGGAGATCTACGATGCGCACCTGGAACGCAACGTCTTCCGGCAGAACACCACCGGCCTCTTTGCCGACGGCGCGAACCGGCTGGTCGCCGCCCACAACGACTTCATCGACAATGGCTGGGCGCTCAAGCTCGACGTCAACACCATCGACGGCAACGTCACCGCGAACAACTTCGAGGGCAACACGTTCGACGTCGTCACCAACGGTCGCGACCTGTCCACCGCCTTCCGCGGCAACTACTGGGATGCGTACGACGGGTACGATCGCAACCACGACGGCGTTGGCGATGTCCCGTTCCGTCCTGTTCGCCTCTTCTCCATCGTCGTCGAGCGAAATGTGCCCGCGCTCATCCTGCTGCGCAGCGCATTCGTTCGCCTGATCGACGCCACCGAGCGCGTCGTGCCCGTCCTCACCCCCGAGGCGCTGGCCGACTCGGCGCCCGCCATGAAACGCATCCCATGATCCAGGCCATCGGACTCCGCAAGCGCTTCGGCGCCCTGCAGGTGCTGCGCGGCGTGGACCTGACCATTCATCCGGGCCGCATCACGGCCATGGTCGGGCCCAACGGCGCCGGCAAGACCACCCTCATCAAGCTCATCCTCGGGCTGGTGCGCGCCGACAGCGGCGTGCTGCGCTTCGACGGCGCCCCCATCAACGGCGACTGCGCCTACCGCGCCCGCATCGGCTACATGCCGCAGATCGCGCGCTTCCCGGAGAACCTCACCGGCCGCGAGCTCATCGCCATGGTGCGCGATCTCCGCGGACCCTTTGCCGCCACCGACGACTCCCTGGCCGCCGCGTTCAACCTCGAGGCGCACCTGGACAAGCCGCTGCGCACGCTGTCCGGCGGCACGCGCCAGAAGATCAACGCCGTCATCGCGTTCCTGTTCCACCCCGAGCTCTTCATCCTGGACGAGCCCACTGCCGGCCTCGACCCGGTGGCCAGCAGCCTGCTCAAGGACCGCATCCTGGCCGAGCGCGGGCAGGGACGGACGGGCATCATCACCTCGCACGTGCTGAGCGAGCTCGAGGAACTGGCCGACGACATCGTCTTCCTGCTCGAAGGCAAGGTCCGATTTGCCGGCGGCGTGGCCGACCTCCTGCGCTCCACGCGGCAGGAGACGATGGAGCGCGCCGTGGCCGAGCTCATGCGCCGCTCGGCGCTGGAGGTCGCATGAGCGCCACCGCCAAGGTCCTCAAGTACGACGTGCGCGACCTGGTGCGCAGCCGCTGGCTCATCGGCTACACGCTGTTCTTCGCCGCGGTCACCGACGCGCTGCTGCGCTTCGGCGGCTCGGCCGAGAAGGCGCTGCTCAGCCTGGTGAGCATCGCGCTGTTCGTCGTGCCGCTCGTCTCGCTGGTGTTCGGCACCGTCTACCTCTACAACGCCCGCGAGTTCACCGAGCTCCTGCTCGCCCAGCCGGTCAACCGCCGCCAGCTCTTTGGCGGCCTCTACCTGGGGCTGGCCCTGTCGCTCTCGGCGGCGTTCGTGGTCGGCGTCGGCGCGCCCCTGCTGCTCGAGGGCGGCGTGGACGCCGCCATGCGCGGGCCGGCGGCGATGCTGCTCCTCACCGGCGTCGCACTCACGTGCTCGTTCACCGCGGTGGCGTTCGTGGTCGCCATCCGCACCGACGACCGCCTCAAGGGGCTTGGCATCGCCATCGCCACCTGGCTCGCGGCCGCGATCGTGTACGACGGGCTCGTGCTCATCGCCGTGATGATGTTCGGCGACTATCCCATCGAGCGCCCGCTGCTCGCCGTGATGTTCGCCAACCCGCTCGACCTCGCGCGGGTGCTCCTGCTCCTGCAGTTCGACGCCTCGGCGCTGCTCGGCTACACCGGCGCCGTGTTCAAGGACTTCTTCACCGGACTCGGCGGCACCCTCGTGGCCGCCGCGGCGCTGGCGGGATGGATCGCCGCGCCAATCGCCCTCGGGTTGCGTGCCTTTCAGAGGAAGGACTTCTGATGCGCGCAACGCCGCGGGCCTCGGCCGTTCAACCCCGAACCGGCCGGATCATACCTGGAGGAATGACACTCATGAATCGCAAGTGGTTGATGATGGCCGCGCTGGGCGCGGGTTCCATGATGGCGGCGTGCGGCGGCGGCGAGAAGCCGCAGGCGGCGGAGTCCACGGCGGCGGCCCCCGCGGCTGCAGCGCCGGCAGCCGGCGGCACGCAGACGCCCGAGCCCGGCGGCAAGGTGATCACCGTCGAGCTGATCACCGACGGCACCGGGAATTACTTCAAGCCGAACGAGATCGAGGCGCATCCCGGCGACGTCATCCGGTACACGCTCAAGGTCGGCGTGCACAACGTGCACTTCCTGCCCGACTCCAACCCCGGCGCCACCGGCCTTCCGCCGGCCAGCGACTTCCTGCAGCTTCCCGGGCAGACGTACGACCTCAAGGTCACGTTCAAGCCGGGCACCTACTACTTCCAGTGCGACCCGCACGCGGCGCTGGGCATGCATGGCCACCTGAAAGTTGAGCCAAAGAGCTAGGCCGGGTTCATCCACCATTCGCGTGTCGCCCCTCCTGCAGGAGGTGGCGGCACTGGACGCTCCCGGGGCGCTCGCGCGCCTCGGGAGCGCGTCGTCAGGGCTCACCGCGCAGGAGGCCGCGGACCGCCTGCTCCGCGCCGGCCCCAACGAGGTCGCTGCAGTGGCGCACACCGCCTGGTGGCAGCGGCTCCTGCGCGCCATGCGCAATCCGCTGGTCATCCTGCTGCTGGTGCTGGCCTCCGTCTCGCTGGCCACCGGCGACGCGCGCGCCGCCACCATGATGGCCGCCATGGTCGTGCTCGGCGTCACGCTGCGCTTCGTGCAGGAAGCGCGCGCCGACCGTGCCGCGGCCGCGCTCAAGGCCATGATCCGCGTCACCGCCACCGTGGTGCGCGACGGCGCCGAGCACGAGTGCGCGCTCCACGACATCGTGCCCGGCGACGTGGTCAAGCTCGCGGCCGGCGACATGATCCCCGCCGAC
>DASZRI010000321.1:0-2706 GCA_035549215.1 Gemmatimonadaceae bacterium
CCTGGGCGCCTGGCCGGCACCCTGCCCCGGTGTCGGCCCGCCCCATGGCCCCGCGACATCATATTTGCGATCTCAAGGAAAGCCCACGCGCACGGCATTGCCGGATAAGTCCTGTATCATGCGCATTCGGCACTTCCTCGAGAACGCATAGGGGCGACGAGCCACAGTTCGTCACGCACGCAGGTCGCTTCACCATGGCGCAGGAGCGCAGGGCGAGCCGTTATCGGGAAGCGACTCTCCTTAATGGGGGGCGCTGGAATCAGCGGCGGCTGGTGTCAGCCCGCTCGCGCCGCAGGCCGTCCCCGCGCGCGAAATAGCCCGGCAGCGAGATCGGCGCCCGCCCGGTGATCGCGGCGTCGCCACGCAGCGCCGCCGCCGCCGCGCGCTCGAGCGCGTCGCCCACGCCGTATGTCACCAGGTAGCTCGACACGTGCGGGAACTGGCGGATGAGGTACGGATTCCCGAACGCCGCCACCACGACGGGCCGCGTGGTCGCGAGCGAGTCCACCCAGTGGGCGATGAACGCCGGCACCGCAAACCGACCGGCGCCCTCCACGCGGCGCACGTACGCCGCCACGACCACGCGGTCCGCCGAGAGCGCGCGCTGCGCGATGGAATCGAGCTGCGCGGGTGCGGTCGCCGGCGACACCTGCACGACCTGCGCGCCCGGTACGCCGGCCACGAGCGCCGGCCCGAACACGCGCCCGGCCTTGAGCTCGGTGGCCGGCGCGTACTGCACGACGAGCAGGCGCGTGCGCGCCGGCGCGAACGGGACGAGCGCATCGCGGTCGCGCAGGAGGGTGATCGCGTGCGCGGCGATCGAGTCGGCCAGCGCGCGGTGCGCCGTCGCCCCCACGCTGTCGCGCAGCGCATCCAGCGACACGGTGCGCCGCCACACGACGCCGGTGCGCGCCTTGAGCTCCAGCACGCGGCGCGCCGCGCTGTCCACGCGCGACCGCGGGATCTCGCCGCGCTCCACCGCGGCCACGATGGCATTGATGGCGCGCGTCGGGTCGGTGGGCTTGAGCAGGATGTCAGCGCCCGCGAGCACTGCCAGCACGGAGCTCTGCTCCGTCGTGTAGCCCTTGCCCACGCCTTCCATGGTCATCGCGTCGGTGACGGCGACGCCGCGAAAGCGCAGCGAGTCGCGCAGCAGGCCGGTGATGATGCGCGGCGCGAGCGTGGCCGGCGTCGTGCTGTCCCCCTCGATGGCCGGCAGCGCGATGTGCGCCGTCATCACGAGGCCGGCGCCGGCGCCGATGGCGGCCCGGAACGGCACGAGCTCCACCGTGTCGAGCTCGGCGCTGGTCGCGCCGACGATCGGCAGGCCGACGTGCGAGTCCACGTCGGTGTTGCCGTGGCCGGGAAAATGCTTGGCCGTGGCCACCACGCCCTGCGACTGCACGCCACGCACGAACAGCGAGGCCAGCCGCGCCACGCGCGCGGGATCCTCGCCGAACGAGCGCGTGTTGATGACGGGGTTGTCCGGGTTGTTGTTGACGTCCACCACCGGTGCAAAGTCGATGTTGATGCCGACGGCGCGCGCCTCGCTCCCGATCACGCGGCCCGCGTCGTACGCGTCGGAGTCCCGGCCGGTGGCGGCGATCGCCATGTTGCTCGGGAAGACGGTCGCGCTGCCGGCCTCCATCAGGTAGTGCGTGAACACGCCCCCCTCGAGCCGGCCCAGCCCGGGCTCGAGGTCGGCCGACACGAGCAGCGGGATGCGCGACTGCTGCTGCATCGCGTTCACCTTGGCCGCCACTTCAATGGGCGAGCCAAGGGACATGTTCACGCCGCCGATGTGATCGTCGGCGATCCAGCGCCGCACCTCGGCGAAGCTCGAGTCGGTGTTGCTCGTGTAGTCGCCGAGCACCCACACCATGACCATCTGTCCCACGCGATCGCGCAACGAGAGCGACGCGAGCGTGCTGTCCACCCACCGCCGCTGCGCCGCCGACAGCGGCGTCGTGGGCGCCAGGCTGGTGGACGGACGCCCAGCGAGCACCGGCTCGCCGACCGAAGGGGCCGAGGCCGTGGTCGGCGCGGCGCACGCGGCGACGCAGAGCGCGATGGCGAGGAGTGACGTGCGACGGGACATGGGGAACAGGTTAGCGTACGGCTCGCGGTCGGACCGCATGATCACAGTCTCCGGAGTGTCAGCGGACAGTCACCAGGAGCGGCGAACCCGCGCGTTGAGGCCGCGCGGATCCGCCTTGATCCTATTGCTTGCCGAGGATCCGGTCCGCCTCTGCCTTCCGTTGGTCGAGTTCCTTCCGCAGCGCCTGGTACCGCTCCACGGCATCGTGCCCGATCTTCTGGTCCGCCATCGTCGTCATGCTGTACAGGTACGTGATGTGCGTCTGCAGCTCCGGCTTGCTGTAGCGAATGGACGGCGTGATCAGGTGCGATGCCAGTTCGTTCACGCGGGCCAGCGTGTCGGCGGCGGCACCGGTGGCGCCGCGCAGGCGGGCCTGCGCCGCGCGCACGCGGGCCACGAGCTGGTTCACCTCGCTCACCAGGTCGCGCACGCGCATGTTGTGCGCGAACTGCTCGTGCAGGTCGGCCGTGGTGACGCCGTCAGCCGTCACGCGTGGATCCTCGATGAGCGTGAACGGCTGCGTGGACGTCCACGACCCGATGGTGAGCCGCACCGCGTAGCGGCCGGGCACGGCCATCGGGCCGTTGGGGCCCTGCGGGCGCGACGCG
>DASZRI010000322.1:0-5729 GCA_035549215.1 Gemmatimonadaceae bacterium
GGCACTGCGTTCGATCGCCTCTTCCTCCAGGGGATGATCCGCCATCACGAAGGCGCGCTCGCGATGGTCGCGACGCTCCTGCACGCGCAAGGCGCAGCGCAGGATCCGCTGGTCTTCGAGTTCGCGACGGATGTTGACGCCGACCAGCGCGCCGAGATTACCCGCATGCGCGCCCTCCTCGATTCCCTTCCCGCCGGCCAGTCCGGGCCGTGATCGGCCGGCGGTGGTCGTTGTCGCTCCACCCTTCACACCTCAGCACACCCTGCCATGACACCTGACACCCTGGCTCATCGCCGCGCCACGCGGGCCATGTCCGCGGTGACGCGGTCGCTCACGCTTGCTGCGCTCCTGGCCGCTGCGCCCGCCGCCGTTCGCGCGCAGGGCGGTTCCTCCGACCCGCGCGTGGGGCTCAAGGCGGGCTGGATGGACGCCGGCTCCGCCGAGCGCAACATGCACCTCGTGGCCCACGAGCCGCGTCCTGACGGGTTCTACGACCCGTCCAACCCGGGCAACTTTGCCTTCGTGAACTCGGACCTGGCCTTCACGGACAAGTACGTGTTCCAGGGGAACTACCATGGCTTCGAGGTCTGGGACATCTCGAATCCCGATGCGCCAAAGCTGCGGCTCGGGTTCGTGTGCCCCGGCGGGCAGGGCGACGTCTCGGTATACAAGAACCTGCTGTTCGTCTCCGTCGAGCAGACCAGCGGCCGCGTGGATTGCGGCGGGCAGGGCGTGGCCGACACGGTGAGCGCCGAGCGCTTCCGCGGCGTGCGCATCTTCGACATCAGCGACATCGACCACCCCAGGCAGGTGGCGGCGGTACAGACCTGCCGCGGGTCGCATACGCACACGCTGCTCGTGGACCCGAACGACAAGGCCAACGTCTACATCTACGTGTCGGGCACGAGCCCGGTGCGTCCCGGCGCCGAGCTGGCCGGCTGCTCCGGCGGCCTGCCGGACAAGAACCCGAACACGGCGCTCTTCCGCATCGACGTGATCCGCGTGCCGCTGGCCGCGCCGCAGAAGGCCAGGGTGGTCAGCAACCCGCGCATCTTCGCGGACTCCGGCAAGATCGCGGGCCTGTGGATGGGCGGTGCGCACGGCGAGGGCACGCAGACGACGTCGCAGACCAACCAGTGCCACGACATCACGGTGTACTCGGCCATCGGCCTCGCCGCGGGCGCGTGCTCGGGCAACGGCATCCTGCTCGACATCCACGACCCGGTGCACCCGAAGCGCGTGGCGCAGGTGACCGACCCGAACTTCGCGTACTGGCACTCGGCGACGTTCAGCAATGACGGCAGCAAGGTGATCTTCACCGACGAGTGGGGCGGCGGCGTGGCGCCGCGCTGCCGCGCGACGGACCGTCCGCAGTGGGGCGCCGACGCGATCTTCACGCGCAAGGGCCACACGCTCACCGAGGCCGGCTACTTCAAGCTGCCCGCGGTGCAGACGGACCTGGAGAACTGCGTCGCGCACAACGGCTCGCTGGTGCCGGTGCCGGGCCGCGACATCGAGGTGCAGGCGTGGTACCAGGGCGGCGTCTCCGTGTACGACTTCACCGACCCGGCGCACCCGCAGGAGCTCGCGTTCTTCGACCGCGGCCCCATGGACGCGAACAAGCTCGTGCTCGGCGGCTACTGGTCCGCGTACTGGTACAACGGGCACATCTGGGGCTCCGAGATCGGCCGCGGCCTGGACGTATTCACGCTCCAGCCCAGCCAGTACCTGACGGCCAACGAGATCGAGGCCGCCGAGTCGGTGCACCAGGACGTGTTCAATCCGCAGAACCAGCAGATGATCACATGGCCGCCGACGTTCGCGCTCGCGAACGCGTACCTCGACCAGCTGGCGCGCGACAATGGGCTGTCGTCGGAGCGCATTGACGCGATCCGCAATGCGCTGAACGACGCCGAGATGCAGGTGGGCGCCAGGCGCCGCGCCGCGCTGGGCAAGCTGGCCGGTGAGGTGGGCGGCGACGTCGCGAAGTCCAGCGACGCCGAGCGCGTGCGCTGGCTGCAGTCGGCCATCAAGGGACTGGCGAGCGCCAGGTAGCGCGCGTCGCAGGTCGCAGCATTAATTCAAGACGCCGCCGGTGCGCATGCCGGCGGCGTCTTTCCTTTCCGGGAGCACCGAGATGAGCAACGCGGGCAAGCTGGCCATCGTGACCGGCACGAGCGCCGGCATCGGGCATGCGCTCGTGCCGATCCTGCTCGAGCGCGGCTGGCGCGTGATCGGGGTCTCGCGCCGCCAGGCGAGCTTCGACCACGTGGCGTACCGCCACCTGTCACTCGACCTCGCCGACCTCGACGCAGTCGCTTCGGCGTTCGAGCGCGACGTGGCACCGCTCCTGCGCGACGCCAGCATCGCGCGCGTGGGGCTCGTGAACAATGCGGCGCTCATCGGGCCACTGCGCACCGTGGATGCGACCGACGCACGCGAGATGCTGGCGACATACGCCGTGAACGTGGTGGCGCCGGAGTGGCTCACCGGGTTCGTCGCCCGCCACGCGCCGCGCGCATCTGCACTGCGCGTGGTGAACGTGTCCTCCGGCGCCGCCAACCGGCCCACCGCGGGGCTCGGCACGTACTGTTCCACCAAGGCGGCGCTGCGCATGGCGAGCATGAACGCAGCCGCGGACTTCGCGTCGGAGCCGCTGCGCTCGCGCATGACCACGGACGCCGCGGTGCTCAGCTATTCCCCGGGGACGGTGGACACCCCGATGCAGGTGGTGGCGCGGTCGCAGTCGGCCGCCCAGTTCCCGGCGGTCGTGATGTTCCAGGGGTTCCACGACCGCGGTGCGCTGGTGCCCGCGGAGCAGCCGGCAGGCGAGATCGCGGACTTCCTGGACTCGTCGGGCGTGCCGGCGTTCGCGGAGCGGCGGCTGGGGGAGTAGTCGCCCATTAGCTTTCCGTTCGCATGAGCACCGCCCGCGAACGCTTCCTCGCCTTCAGGCGCACCGTGCCGCACGCCCCGCGGCTCGACCGCCAGAACGTCCGCGCGCAGGGCATCGAGTTCGCGGTGTTCTCGTCGCCGCCCGTCGGCCACGCGCCGCCGCTGCTCTGCGTGAACGGCGGCCTCATCGTGGACCACGTGATGCTGTGGCCCTCGCTCTCGCCACTGGCCGCGCATCGCCAGCTGATTCTCTATGACCAGCGCGGACGCGGCGCATCGAAGCCGCCAGCCGATCCGCTCGCCGCGCGCATCGGCGACGACGCATCCGACATTCCGGCGCTGCGCCGCGCCCTCGGCATCCGGCAGTGGGACGTGCTCGGCCACTCGTGGGGCGGCGGCATCGCGATGCTCGCCGCCGCGCAGGATCCCGCGGGCACACGGCGCCTCGTCCTGGCGGACGCCGTCGGTGCAACCAGCGCGTGGATGTCGCCGCTCCGCGCCGAGGCGATGCGCCGCAGCACGCCGGACGACCGGGCGGTGCTCGCGGCGATCGACGACGCCGCGCTGGGCCATCCCGATCCCGAGGTGCACCTGGCGCACCTGCGCGCGTCGTACGGCGCATGGTTCGTGGACCAGGCGTTCGCGTCCACCTTCCCCATGCCGCGCGTGGCCAGCCAGACGGGATCCGCGGTGCTCGCGCAGCTCCGTCGTGACGGCTACGACTGGCGCGATCGCGTGCGAACGATCGCCGCGCCGACGCTGCTCCTGCACGGCGACGGTGACGCGCTCGCCGTGGACACGGCGCGCGACAACCTGGCGCTCATCCCGCGGGCGCGGCTGGAGGTCATGCCGCAGTGCGGGCACTTCCCGTTCTGGGAGGCGCCGGAGCCGTTCTTCGCGGCCATCGAGTCGTTCCTTGCGTAGCCCGGCGTGACGACGCGCGCATGGTGGTTCGCGGTGGGCATCACGATGGCCGCCGTGGCGGGAGCGACGGCGGTTCGCGCGCATCGCACGTCGGCGGCGCAGCCGGCGCGGCTGCCTGCCTTCGTCTGGATCCAGCCACGCTCAACCGTGCGCGACTGGACGCCGGCCAGCGTGGCCGCGGCCGAGCGCGGCATCGCGGAGTGGAACGGCATCGATCCGTCGGTGTCATTCGTCGTCACCGACGACTCCGCGGACGCAGACGTGCGCGTCTGGTGGACCGATCGGTTTGCCGACGCGATGAGCGGCGAGTCGCGCCTGGAGCAGGGCGACGACGGACGCGCCTCCAGCGCCACCGTCACGCTGGCCGTGCACCATCGCGATGGCCGCATGCTGGACACCGGCGAGGTGCGCGCACTCACCATCCACGAATTCGGCCACCTGCTCGGCCTGCCGCACGCCGCGGATCCGGCCAGCATCATGGCGCCGACCGTGCGCGTCCGCACGCTTTCCCCGCGCGACAGCGCCGCGCTACGGTCCCGCGCCACTGCCGAGCCCTGAGCGGGCGCGGCGCGCGATCACCAGCGCAGCGTCACGGTGCGCGTGCGGTGGTCGCGGAGCACCTGCAGCTCCACCGCCTGCGACGCACCCGATCGCTCGAGCACCCGGCGCAGGTCGCGCACCGTGGACACCGGCGTCCCGCCGGCCTTCACGATGACGTCGCCGCCGCGCAGCCCCGATGCCTGCGCCACCGTGCCCTGCGCCGCGCTGATCACGAGCACGCCCTCCTTCACGCCCAGCGCGCTGCCGAGGTCCGGGTTGAGCGTCGTCATGCGCGCGCCGGCAATCGGGGCAAGGTCGCTGTCGAACGTGAAGACGACTCCGGGCGCAGGAGGCGCGGCGGCCGGGTCAGGCGCCGGGAGCGCACGCGCGTTCGGCGGTGAGGGAGTGCGCACCGTGACGCTCGGTGCCATCACGCGCACCCCGACGCGCGGCTGAACGGCTGGCGCCAACGGCGGCTCCGGCGGCAATGCCAGGTCCTCGCGCCGCCGCACGAACACCTGCGGCGCGCGCGCGACCACCACGGGGAAATCGCGGTCCGCGCCGTCGCGCCGCACGCGGATGACCACCTTCCGGTCCGGCTGCAGCAGCTTCGTCATCGAGATCTCGCGCGCGGTCACGTCGCTGCCGTTGAACGCCAGCAACAGGTCGCCCTCCGCGATGCCGGCGCGCTGCGCGGGCGAGTCAGGCTCCACGGAAAGGATCTCGGGATAATCCAGGTAGCGGATCAGGTGCTCGCCGTTGCGCACGATGTCGATCGGCGGCGCGACGAAGTTGAGCCCGATCCACCCCTTCGGCATCGCGGCCACGGCCGCGCGCATTGCCGTGCGTGCCTCGTCCATCCGCTGGCCCATCACCGTCATCGCCTCGCGCTGCGCCTCGGCGCTGCGCTCGAGCGCCAGCCCCACGGCCTGCTGCTGCATCTCGGCGATGCTGTTCACCAGCGTCGAGATCTGCTCCGACATGCGCTGGCGCTGCTCGGCGCTCACCGGCCGCCCGAAATAGACGGACTGCAGCGAGTCGAGCTGCTGGAGCATGTGCATCAGCGCCGTGCGCGTGGAGTCGTCCGCGCACCACTGCCCCGCGCAGGCCGCCGGACGCCGGGGGCGGTCCTGCTGCTGCGCCGCGGCGCGCGACGCGAGCGCCGGCGCGAAGAGGGCCGCCAGCGCCACCAGGCTGCGGGAACGAATCACGGAAGTCCGCATTGCATGCACCATCGGGAATTGCTCAGAAGCTGTTCAGCCGCACCCCGGTGGGGAGCGTCGTGTTGATCTGTCGCAGGGTCGCTTCGCGCTGGCCCAGCGTCGTCAGGTAGTAGCTGTTGATCACGGGATCGTACGGCGCGTCGTTCA
>DASZRI010000323.1:0-3726 GCA_035549215.1 Gemmatimonadaceae bacterium
CGACATCTTCTTCCACGACGCGCCGCCGTCATCGGAGCGGAAGAACCCGCCCTGCCCCGAGGCGCCGCCGCCGAACGCGTTCGGCGTGGCCGGTGCCGCCGCCGCGCCGGGCTCGGGCACCAGGTTGTCCACCACCGCATAGACGCGGCTCGGGTTGCTCGGGCACACCGCGATGCCCGTCTTGCCCATCCCCTCGTTCGGCAGGCCGTTGGTGAGCTGCTTCCACGTGTTGCCGCCGTCGGTGGACTTGTAGATGCCGCCGCCCGGCCCGTTCGTCGGCGCGTACGTGAACCAGGGGGGACGCCGCGTATTCCACAGCCCCGCGTACACGACCTGCGGGTTGGTCGGGTCGATCACGACCTCGATGGCGCCCACGTCCGCATTCTTGTACAGCACCTTCTTCCAGCTCTTGCCGCCGTCCGTGGAGCGGAACACGCCGCGCTCCTCGTTCGCCGCGTACATGTGCCCGATGGCCGCCACGAACACGATGTCCGGGTTCTTCGGGTGCACGGCCACCTTGCCGATGTGCTGCGTGTCGGCGAGCCCGATGTGCGTCCACGTACGGCCGCCGTCAGTGGACTTGTACATCCCGTTGCCGTAGCCGACGGAGTCACGCAGCGTGCACTCGCCCGAGCCGACGTACACGACGTCCGGCGCCGACGGCGCGACGCAGATCGCGCCGATGGAGGCCACGGGCTGCGAGTCGAACACCGGCATCCACGTGCGCCCGGCATCGATCGTCTTCCACACGCCGCCATTCACCGACCCGAAGTAGAACTCGTTCGGGCGGCCATGCACGCCGCACACCGCGTCCACGCGGCCGCCGCGGAAGGGACCGAGCATGCGCCACTCGAGCCCGGACAGCAGGCTGGGCGACACGGGCCCATGCCCGCGCCGCAGCACGCCGTGGCGGAGGTCGTCCGGCGTGGCCGGCGCGGCATGGGACGCGCGCACTCCCGGCGCGAGCAGCGCGCCGATGCCCGGCGCCGCTACCGAGAGCGAGAGGCCGACCTGGCCGGCGCGAAACAGGAAGTTGCGCCGCGACACGCCCGACGCGTCAGCGGCAGCATCGGGCGAAGGGGCGATCGGATCGGCGGGATCCGAGGGGGACGGCGTGGGCTTGCGGGACACGGGGCACTCCGGAAGGATGAGCGACCGACAGCACGACTGGGGAAATCGCGACGCGCCGCAGGGCGGCGCGCCGTTCCGTGCTCAATCTCTCGGCGGGACAGCCCCTGTCAAGCCAGCTAGCGCCCGGCGCGCGCCCTCGTGTAGACGTCCGCCCCGAAGGCGACGAGCCCCTCCTGCCCCGCATATCCCAGGTACGGCAATCCGAAGATCTCCTCGACGCTGCGCAGCATCGAGTAGTGGTTGTAGGGGACGTCGGACACGGTGCCAGGCTTGATATACCGCGACAGCAGCACGGCGCCCGTGCGCCCGCCGCCCGGCCCGTTGAACCCGGGCTTGTCGGTGTTCGGCCCGGTCTGCTCGCCGCAGCACGCGGTCGCGTCGATGCTCAGCGCTTCGTCGAACGTGATGATGAGCAGCCCGCCGTCTCGGTACGCCGGCGACTGCGTGATCAGCGGCACCCAGTGGCGCAGGAACTCGTTGGCCGACACGAGCCCGCCCGGCTCCCCGTTCTTGCACGGATGGTCGTGGCCATCATGACAGAGGCTCGGCGTGATGAAGGCGTAGTTCGGCGTCGTGCGCGCCGACTTCAGGTCGGCCTCGAGCGCCGGCAGTGCGACCACGTTCTTCTGGCACGACGCGGAATCGATGATCGCGTGGAAGTAGACGAACGGATCGTGCTTGGCGGCGTACTGGTCGTTCGCCGCGGCATGCCCCGTCACGTCGGACGCGCCGATCGGCACGTGCCCGCACGTGGCCGGCTCGCGCGACGGATCCTTCCCCATGTCCTCCATGTAGCCCTTCCACGTGAGGCCATGCGCCGAGAGCTGGTTCGCGATGGTCGGGATGCCGGCCGGATACACGCACCCATGGCCGACCGGCTGGCCCAGCGGCGCCATGCCGACCTGCTCGAACTCGACGTACTTGCCGCAGTCGGTCTGGGTGTCGCGGTTGGGCGCGATGCCGCTGATCATCGCGATGTAGTTGTCCAGGCTGTAATGCCCGATGCCGTAATACTGCCGCAGCAGCGCTCCCGCCTTCACCAGCGTGTCGGCCAGGTACGGCGCGCGCGAGCCGGGGCCGAACGTCGTGTCGTAGCCCTGGTTCTCGAGGATGATGATGAAGACGTGCTTGATCTTCGGCGGCGTGGCCCGCGTCGCGTCCGCGGGACGCGGCGACGTGGGCACGGGGGCAGCCGCGCCGGTCGCGGCATCGAGCGTCAGCAGCGCGCAGGACGCGAGCGCAAGGATTCGAAGGCCGCGGGCGATGGTCTTGGCGATGGACATGGGCAAGCGCACAAAGGGTCAGCGTGGGCCGGGGCGCCCGCCCCGGCGCGGTACCCTGAGAATCAAATGCGCGTGCAACCCGCGCGCTACGGTGTTGCCGGATCGTGACGCGGCGCCAGCGCGCCGTCCAGCGTCGCCACAGCCAGGCAGTTGCCGCCCACGTTGAGCAGCGTGCGCGCCATGTCGGTGAGCGGATCGATGCCCAGCATGATCACGAGCCCCTCGAGCGGCAGGTGGAGCTGCGCCAGCAGCCCGCCCCACACGAAGAACAGGCCCCGCGGGATCGGCGGGATGCCGCGGATGACGACGAACGTCAGCCCGACGAGCAGCGCCTGGTGCGCCCAGTCGAGCGAGACGCCATTCACGTGCGCCCAGAACAGCGTCACCAGCGGCACGTACACCGCCGGCCCCATCAGGTTGAAGCTGTAGCCCAGCGGCAGCACGAACCCGATCGTCCGCCGCGACACGCCCGACCGCTCCAGTTCCTCCATGGCGCCGGGCAAGGCGGCCGCGCCGCTCGCTGTCGAGAAGGCGACCGTCAGCGCGCCAGCCACGCTCCGCAGGAACGCCGCGGGCCGGAACCGCCCGATGCGACTCGACACCCAGAGCACGACGACGGCGAACGCAAACAGGCTCGCGTACGTCACGATCACCAGCGCGCCGAAGGCCCGCACGCCGCTCCACCCGTTCGTGCTCACCGCCACCGCGATCGCGGCGAACACCGCTACCGGCGCCGTCCACATCAGCGCGCCGGCGAGCCGCGTCATCACCGTGGCCAGCGCTTCGAGCACGGTGAGCAGCGGCGCCGCCGTCCGCTCGGGCACCTGGCGCAGCACGAGCGAGAACAGGACGGTGAAGAACACGAGCGCGAGCAGGTTGTTGTCGGCCATCGCGCGGACGATGGACGCCGGCACCAGCAGGTCAAGGAACGATGCCGGCGCGGCCGCCGGGGACGCAGCACCCGCAGCGCCGGCCATCAGCGGCCCCGGCGCCACGATCGCGAGCAGCACGTTCCCCGCCGCCAGCCCTACCAGCGACGCCGCAATGGACGTCACGGCAAAGTACGCCACGGTCGCCACCGCGAGCCGGCGCAGCGGCGCCCGCCGGTCGCTCCCTGCCACGCCCACCGCGAGCGTGGCGAACACCAGCGGCGTCACGACCATCTGGAGCAGCCGCACGAACAGCCGCGTCAGCACGCCGAGGTGCGGCGCCCAGGCCGGCGCCACCGCGCCGAATGCGGCTCCGGCGACCAGCGCCGCGAGGGTGAGGTGTGTGAGGGACGGACGGACGCGCACGATGCGAGGGAAAGGAA
>DASZRI010000324.1:0-4994 GCA_035549215.1 Gemmatimonadaceae bacterium
GGTCGAGCGCGGTGTCCGCCTGCATCTCCCCGTCCACCACCAGCGACGGGTCCCGCTCCCGCAGCAGCTGCGCCGCGCGGGCCATCTTCTCGGCGTCGGGGTGCCGCACCGAGCCGAAGTTCGAGTAGGACAGCATCGCAATGCGCGGCGTGATGCCCATCGTCCGCGTGATCCGGCTGGCCGCGTACGCGATCTGCGCGAGCTGCTCCGCCGTCGGGTCGATGTTCATCGTCGTGTCGCCGCAGAAGACGACGTGCTTCTCGAACACGAGCATGTACAGCCCGCTGACGATCCCGGCCTTGGGGTGCGCGCCCACGACCTCGAGCGCCGGGCGGATCGTCTCCGGGTAGTGCAGGTTCACGCCCGACACGAGGGCGTCCGCGTCGCCGCGGGCCACCATGCACGAGCCGAAGTAGTTGCCGTTGTAGAGCCGGCGCCGCGCCTCGTCCAGGGAGAGGCCCTTGCGCTGGCGCTTGTGCCAGAGGAAGAGCGCGTACTCCTCGCGGCGCGTGGAGGTGGCCGGGTCCTCGATCTCGATCTCGTCGAGCGACAGGTGCATGTGCTCGGCGGCGCGCTCGATCACCGCGCGGTTCCCGAGCAGCACGGGGTGCGCGATGTTCTCCTCGACCAGGATGGCCGCGGCGCGGATGACCTTGGGCTCCTCGCCCTCCGGGAAGACGACGCGGCGGGGGTTCTGGCTGGCGCGGTTCATCACGCCGCGCATGATCCCGCGGGCGCGGCCGAGCCGCTCCTCGAGCCGCTCGCGGTACCCGTCGAGGTCGATGAACTCGCGAGCGACGCCGCTCGCCACCGCCGCCCACGCCACCGCGGGCGCCACCCAGAGCAGCACGCGCGGGTCGAAGGGGAAGGGGATCAGGTAGTCCGGCCCGAACTGCACGTCGCGCAGCCCGTAGAGCGCCGCGACGCTGTCCGGCACGTCCTGCTTGGCCAGCAGCGCCAGCGCGCGCGTGGCCGCCATCTTCATTTCCTCGTTGATCTGCGTGGCGCGCACGTCCAGCGCGCCGCGGAAGATGAACGGGAAGCCGAGGACGTTGTTGACCTGGTTCGGGTAGTCACTGCGCCCGGTGGCGATGATCGCGTCCGAGCGCACCGTGCGGACCTCCTCGGGGAGGATTTCCGGCACGGGGTTGGCCAGCGCGAAGATGATCGGCTGCGGCGCCATGCGCGCCACCATGTCCGGCGTCACCGCGCCGGCCACGGACAGCCCGACGAATACGTCCGCGCCCTCGAGGGCCTCGGCCAGCGTGCGCAGCTTCGTCTTCACGGCAAAGCGCGCCTTGTACGGGTCCATCTCCTCGGCCGGGCGATCGGCGTGGATGACGCCGGTGCGGTCGCACATGAGGATGTGCTCGCGCTTCACGCCCAGGCGCACGTAATGCTCGGCCGTCGCAATGGCCGCGGCGCCCGCGCCCGAGAAGACGACGCGCACGTCGCCGATGTCCTTGCCGATGATCTCCAGCGCGTTGAGCAGCGCGGCGCCGGAGATGATCGCGGTGCCGTGCTGGTCATCGTGGAACACCGGGATCGACATCGTCTTCCGCAGCGTCTCCTCGATGTAAAAGCAGTCGGGGGCGCGGATGTCCTCGAGGTTGATCCCGCCCACCGTCGGCTCGAGGAGCTGGCAGAAGCGGATCACGTCGTCGGCATTCTCGGAGCCCACCTCGAGGTCGAACACGTCGAGGTCCGCGAACTGCTTGAACAGGTTGCCCTTGCCTTCCATCACCGGCTTGCCGGCCAGCGCGCCGATGTTGCCAAGGCCGAGCACGGCCGTGCCGTTCGTCACGACGGCGACGAGGTTGCCCTTGGCGGTGTATTCGTAGGCCTTTTCCGCGTCCTGCTTGATCTCCAGGCACGGTTCGGCGACGCCGGGTGAGTACGCGAGCGCGAGGTCGCGCTGGTTGGCGAGCGGCTTGGTCGGGACGACGGCGATCTTGCCGGGTCGCCCCTCGCGATGGTAGTCGAGTGCGTCTTGGCGCTTGGTCATGGTCAGGGTCCGTAAGTTAGCGGCCCGTATTCGCTTCCGGCACCAGCGGCCCCGGCAAAAAGCCGAAGGGGCAGCGACGAGCCACGAGCGCCCCGCACGCCGGCCTGGGCGTGCGGGGCGCTGAGCGAGACCGGCCCGCTGCGGGCGATGCCCGCGGATGACCAGGCCGGGCCCGAAGGGCTACACCTCCAGGTGGTCGCCCGGGCGTGCCGCAACCTCGTAGAGCACCGGCATCAGGAAGATGGAGATCAGCAGGCGCGAGAGCAGGCCGCCGACGATCACCAGGGCGAATGGCCGCTGTGAATCCGTCCCGACTCCGGTTGCCACTGCCGCGGGGAGCAGGCCGAGCGCGGCCACCAGCGCCGTCATCATGATCGGGCGCAGGCGGAGCAGCGCGGCCTCGCGGGTGGCCTCGGCGATGCCCAACCCGCCCAGACGAAGCTCGTTCGCGTACGAGATGTACACGACGGCTGTCTGCACCGAGACGCCGAATAGCGCGAGGAATCCGATCCCCGACGACACGGAGAAGGGTGTGTGCGTGACCCAGAGGGCGAGCAGGCCGCCCACCGGGTCCGAGAGAAGGACCCCAAGGACGGTGATGACGGGGAACTTGAAGTTGTGGTACAGGAAGAACAGCAGCAGGAAGATGAGGGCAATGGTGATCGGCAGCACGATGCGCAGCTGGCTGCGTGACGCTTCGTACTCCTGGAACTCGCCACCCCACACCGCGCGATAGCCCGGCGGGAACTTGACGGCTGCATTCACTTTCGCCTGCGCCTCGTACACGGCGGACGCGAGGTCACGACCCTCCACCGAGTACTGCACGCCGATGTACCGCCCATTGTTCTGGCGATAGATGAACGACGCGCCGTTCGAGACCTGGATGGTGGCGAGCTCTCGCAGCGGCACCTGGCTGCCGTCCGGGGTCGCGACCAGGATATTGCCGATCGCTTCCGGCGTCTGGCGGAACTGGGGCTGCAGGCGCACGACGAGGTCGAACGTCTGCTCGCCCTGCACCACCTGCGTCGCCGCCGAGCCGCCCACCGCGGCCTCGATCAGGTCGTTGATCGCCTGGGCACTGAGCCCGTAGCGGGCGAGCCGCGCGCGGTCCACCTGCACCGTGAGCGACGGCTGCCCCAGCTCCTGCACGAGCGTGACGTGCGTGATGCCGCGCACGTTCTCCAGCACGTGCTTGACCTCCAGGCCCTTCGCTTGCAGCTCCTGCAGGTCGGTGCCGAATACCTTCACGTCCAGCGAGCTCTTGAGGCCCGTTTCCGCCTCGTCGACCGCGTCCTCGGCGGGCTGCGTGTAGTTGAAGGTGATGCCGGGAAAGCTCGCGAGCTTCGCGTTGATGCGGTCGATGAGCTCGGCCTTCGTGTGGTACGGGCCCTTCCACTCCGAGTACGGCTTGAGGCCGACGTAGAACTCGGCGTTGAAGAAGCCGGTGGCGTCGGTGCCGTCGTCGGGGCGGCCGTGCTCGGAGGCGACGACCGTCACCTCCGGGAAGCTGGCCAGGATGCGGCGCACCTCGGGCACGATGCGCGCCGATTCGTCGAACGAGATGGTGTACGGCATCGTCGCGCGGACCCACAGCGCGCCCTCGTCCAGCTTGGGCATGAACTCGGCGCCGATGGCCGGAATGAGCGCGAGTGAGAGGGCGAGCGCCACGACGGACCCCGCGATCACGCCGGTGCGGTGCTTCATGCTCCAGTCCAGGCCGCGGGCATACACCGACTTGATCCATTCAAAGGCCGCGTTGCGATGCTCCACGACGCCCTTCCGCATGAACCACGCGCACAGCACGGGCAGCACGGTGAGCGCGATGAGGAGGGCGCCGATCAGGGCGAAGATCGTGGTGTCCGCCATCGGCTTGAACAGGCGCCCCGACGGACCGCTCAGCACGTAGATCGGCAGGAAGCCGGCCACGATCACCGCGATGGCGAACACGATCGGGCGGTCCACCTCGGCCGCCGCGTCGCCGATCACCTCGCGGATCGAGTACCTGGTGCCGTGCCGCCGCGCGAGCTGCCGGTGAATGTTCTCCACCATGACCACCGACCCGTCCACCAGGATGCCGAAGTCGATGGCGCCGATGGAGAGCAGGTTGGCCGGGATGTTCTTGAGGTCCAGGCAGATGAACGCGAACAGGAGCGCCAGCGGGATCGTCGTGGCGACGATCAGGCCGGAGCGCACGTCGTACAGGAAGAAGATCAGCACCACGACCACGAGCACGATGCCGCGGAGCAGGTTGTCTTCCACCGTGCGCGTCGTGAGCGAGATCAGGTCGCTGCGGTCGTAGAAGGGGTGGACCTTGACGTCCTTGGGCAGGATGGAGTCGTTGAGCTCGCGCGTCTTGGCCTCGACGCGCTTGAGCACCGTCTGCGCCTGCTCGCCGGTGCGCATGAGGATGACGCCCTCGACGGCGTCATTGCGGTCGTTGTACCCGAACTGGCCCAGGCGCGGGGCGTGGCCGATCTCGATGGTGGCGACGTCCTTGACCAGGACGGGCACGCCGTTCTTGACCGTGATGACGATGTTGCCGATGTCCTCGGTGGTCACGAGCCGCCCGAGGCCGCGCACGTAGTAGAACTGCCCGCCCTCGGAGTAGAACCCGCCGCCGGCATTGCTGTTGTTGTTGCCGAGCGCGTCCTCGACGTCGGAGATCGCGAGCCCGGCGCCGGCGAGCTTCGTCGGGTCCACATCCACGTGGTATTCCATCGTCTCGCCGCCCAGCCCCGACATGTCGGCCACGCCGGGCACGGACTTGTAGGCCTTGGACAACACCCAGTCGTTCAGGACCTTGAGCTCCATGGCTGAGCGGTCGGGACTGTCGAGCACGTAGCGGTACACGAGTCCTGATGGCGAGAAGAGTGGCGCCACGGACGCGCTGACCCCGTTGGGCAGGGTCACGTCGGGGATGCGCTCGAATACCCTCTGCCTGGCGAAGTACGGATCCGTGCGGTCGTTGAACGTCATGATCACGTCCGAC
>DASZRI010000325.1:0-3219 GCA_035549215.1 Gemmatimonadaceae bacterium
CGGACCTGCGCATCCTCGTGATGTCGGCGACGCTGGATACCGGGCCGCTGGCCGCGTTGCTGGGCGACGCGCCGGTCGTGCGCAGCGAGGGGCGCCTGTTCCCGATCGAGACGCGGTACCTCCCGCCGCGCGACGGGCAGCGCGTGGAGGCGTCGGTCGCGAGCGCGGTGCAGCGCGCGCTGGCGCACGACGACGGGGACATCCTGGCCTTCCTGCCGGGCGCCGGCGAGATCCGCCGCACCGCCGAGCTGCTGGCCGCGACCGTCACGGACCCGCGCGTGCACGTGATGCCGCTGTACGGCGACCTGCCCGCCAATGCGCAGGACGAGGCGATCCGCCCGGGCGTGCCGGGAACTCGCAAGGTGGTGCTCGCGACGAGCATCGCGCAGACGAGCCTCACCATCGAGGGCGTGCGCGTCGTGATCGACGGCGGGCTGGCACGCGTCCCGAAGTTCTCGCCGCGGTCGGGGATGACGCGCCTGGAAACCGTGCGCGTGTCGCGCGCGTCGGCCGACCAGCGTCGCGGCCGCGCCGGACGCACGGCGCCGGGCACCTGCTACCGGCTGTGGAACGAGCACGAGGATCACCACCTGCTGCCGCACGACGCGCCCGAGATCCTGGCCGCCGACATGGCGCCGATCGCGCTGGAGCTCGCGGTGGCCGGCGTGGACGACCCTGCGCAATTGCGATGGCTGGACACTCCGCCCGCGGCCGCCTTCCGCGCCGCGCGCGAGCTGCTCGCCGAGCTCGGCGCGCTTGATGCCCCCGGGCGCGTGACGGCGCACGGCCGGCGCATGGCGACGTTCGGCACGCACCCGCGGCTTGCGCACCTGATGCTGCGCGGCGCCGAGCTTGGCCTGGCCGAAGCGGCAACGTCGGTGGCGGCGCTGCTGGAGGAGCGCGATGTGCTGCGCGGCCAGGGCGCGCCGCCGCCGGTGGACTTCGCGCTGCGACTCGACGCCCTGCGCGCGTCCGGACGTGGCGCGGCGGCCGGTAGCGCCGGGGTGGACGCCGGTGCGCTGCACCGCGCCCGCGAGCTGTCGCGGCGGTGGCTCTCGCAGCTTGGCGCTGGCGCTCGCGCAGTGCGCACGGATGCGGACTCCCACGCCGGGACGCTGCTCGCGCTCGCCTATCCGGATCGCGTGGCGCAGCGGCGCGAGGGATCGCGTACCCGATACGTGATGCGGAACGGCCAGGGTGCGGCGCTCTCCGACGCCGCGGCGTTCCCGGACGCCGAATTCCTGGTGGTCGCCGAGACCGACGGACGGCAGCCCGAGAGCCGGATCTTCCTTGCAGCACCGCTCACCCGCGAGGAGCTCGACGCGCTGTTCAGTGGCGAGGTCGCGACCGTCGACGAATACGCGTGGGACGACGCACGCGACGCCGTCGTCGCGCGCCGGCAGGAACGACTTGGCGCCATCGTGCTGCGCGAAGGTGACATTCCCGAGCCCGACCCGGAACGCGTTGCGCACGTGCTCGCCACCGAGCTGCTGCGCCGGGGCATCGGCGCCCTGCCGTGGAGCGAGGACGCCGCGCGCCTGCGCCAGCGCGTGGCGTTCCTGCGCACACTGGACCCAGGCTGGCCCGACCTGTCCGACGAGGCGCTCGCGGCGCGCGTGGACGAATGGCTCGCGCCGCTGCTCGCGGGCCAGCGCCGACTGGCCGACGTCGCGCGCCTGGACGCAACCGGCGTGCTGCGCGGCCTCCTGACGTGGGAGCAGCGCGCCGCGCTGGACGAACTGGCGCCGACCCACATGGCGGTGCCGACCGGCTCGCGCATCGCGATCGACTACGGGGATCCATCTGCCCCGGTCCTCGCGGTTCGCCTGCAGGAGCTGTTCGGGCTGGCGGACACGCCGCGCATCGCGCGCGGGCGCGTGCCGCTGACGCTGCACCTGCTCTCGCCGGCGCACCGCCCCGTGCAGGTGACGCGCGACCTCGCGGGATTCTGGAAGTCATCGTACTTCGACGTGCGGCGCGACCTGCGCGGCCGCTATCCGCGCCACTACTGGCCGGAGAACCCGCTCGAGGCCGAGCCGACGCGCCGCGCCAAGCCACGCGGCACGTGAGCCTGCCCGGGGACGCGGCTGCCGAGGCTTGTCCGGCCCGCGGCACGGCTGCTATTCATCCTGCGACCCTTTCCAGGCAACCGTGAGGATCGACATGCGCACCATTCATCGCGCGCTCGGCGCGCTGCTCCTGGCCGGCTCGGCAGCCGGCGCGCAGGCCCCCGGATACCACGTCACGAAGACGATCTCCGTTCCCGGCGACGGCTTCTGGGACTACGTGGAAGCCGATCCGGCCATGCACCGGCTGTACGTGTCGCACAACACGCAGGTGGTCGTGATCGACACGCGCCGCGACTCTGTCATCGGCACCATCCAGAACACGCCGGGCGTGCACGGCGTCGCGCTGGCGCCGGAGCTCAACCGTGGCTTCACGAGCAACGGCCGCGATTCCACCGTGACGGTCTTCAACCTCAAGACGCTGGCGCCGATCCGCCGGGTCAAGGTCACGGGCGCGAATCCGGACGCCATCCTCTACGAACCCGTCACAAAACAGGCCTTCACGTTCAACGGGCAGACGGCGAACGCGACGGTGCTCAATGCCCGCACGCTCAGTGTCGCGGCGACGATTCCGCTCGGCTCCAAGCCCGAATTCGCGCAGGCTGACGGGCGCGGCAATGTGTACGTCAACATCGAGCCCACGCACCAGCTTGTCTGGATTGACGCCAGGGCGAAGGCCGTGAAGGGCATCTGGGTGCTGGACGGCTGCGAGGAGCCGAGCGGCCTCGCCATCGACACGACGCGCCGGCGGCTGTTCTCGGTGTGCGGCAATGGCGTCATGGTCGTGACGGACATCAATGATGGCCACCAGGTGGCGCAGCTGCCGATCGGCCACGGCGCGGACGCGGCGAAGTACGACCCCGCGCTCGACCTCGCGTTCTCGTCGAACGGCGGCGACGGGACACTCACCGTCGTCGGGCGCGACGGTGACACGTACAAGGTCATGGAGACCGTCCCCACGGAGCGCGGGGCGCGCACGATGGCGGTGGACGTGGCGACGCACCGCATCTTCCTGCCGACGGCGGAGTTCGAGCCGGCCCCGGCCGCGGCGCCCGGGCAGCCGCGTCAGCGTCCCGGCATGAAGCCCGGGACGTTCCACCTCGTGGTGGTGGAGCGCCAGTAGGCGACTACAGGTTGTAGAACGCCAGCGTGT
>DASZRI010000326.1:0-13447 GCA_035549215.1 Gemmatimonadaceae bacterium
GCCCGCGCGGACGGCCCCGCTCACCATCGTGGGCCCCATGGGCACGCAGGGGCTGCTGGAGCGGCTGGCGGCGGCGCACGGGGCCTGGGTGCTGGCCCCGGGGTTCCCGCTGCACGTGGTCGAGCTGGCGCCGGGCGCGGCGGTGGAACTCGGCAGCGGCGTCCAGCTCGCCACGGCCAAGGTTCCCCATACGGCCGAAAGTATGGCATATTCCATCACGGCAGGCGCACGCCGGCTGGTCTACACGGGGGACACCGGGTTCGACCCGGCGGTCGGCGAGTGGGCCCGCGGCTGCGACGTCCTGCTCTGCGAGTGCTCGCTGCCGGATTCCATGGCCATCGTGGAACACTTGACCCCGGCGCAATGCGGCGCGCTCGCGGAAATCGCCGAGCCGGGCCGCCTGGTGCTCACGCACCTCTACCCGCCGGTGGAGTCGGTGGACATCGCCGCGGAGGTGTCAGCGCGGTTCGGCGGTCCCACGGTCGTCGCACACGACGGCTGGTGGACCGATATCTGAGGGATTGAGATGCTGGTTGTCATGCAACACGACGCAACGCCGGAGCAGGTCGCGCGCGTCGTGCAGGCGATCGAGGAAATGGGCTACCAGGCACGGCCGATGCCGGGCGAGCAGCGCACGGCCGTGGGCCTCGTGGGCAACGACGGACGCGTGGACTCGTCGCGCATCGAGGCGCTGTCCGGCGTGGCCGAGGTCATCCACGTCACCAAGCCGTACAAGCAGGTGTCGCGCGAGTGGCGTCCCGAGAACACGGTCGTGACCATCGCGCCGGGCGTCTCGTTCGGCGGCAAGGACGTGGGCGTCATCGCCGGGCCGTGCTCGGTGGAGAACGAGCACCAGATCGTGACGGCCGCGCGCGCCGTGCGCGCCGCGGGCGCGAATGCCCTGCGCGGCGGCGCCTTCAAGCCGCGCAGCTCCCCGTACTCGTTCCAGGGGCTGGGCAAGAAGGGCCTCGAGATGCTCGCCCTCGCGCGTCGCGAGACCGGGCTGCCCATCATCACCGAGGCGCTGGACGAGGAAGGCGCGCACCTCGTCGCCGAGTACGCCGACTGCATCCAGATCGGCGCACGCAACATGCAGAACTACTCCCTGCTGCGCACGGTAGGCCGCATCGGCAAGCCGGTGCTGCTCAAGCGCGGCATGGCGGCGACGATCACCGACCTGCTGCTCAGCGCCGAGTACATCCTGGCCGAGGGCAATGACCAGGTGATCCTCTGCGAACGCGGCATCCGCAGCTTCGACACGACCACGCGCAACCTGTTCGACCTCACGGCCATCCCGGTGGTGCAGAAGCTGTCGCACCTGCCGATGATCGCCGACCCGAGCCACGGCACGGGGCTGCGCGAAAAGGTGACGCCGATGGCGCGCGCCGCGATCGCCGCCGGCGCCGACGGCATCATCGTCGAGGTGCACCCGACGCCCGACCGCGCGCTGTCTGACGGCGGGCAGTCGCTCTACCCCGAGCAGTTCGCGCGGCTCGTGACGGAGATCCGCGCCATCGCCAGCGCCATCGGGCGCTCGGTGGCGCCAACCCCCGGAACCGCCTCGGTGCGGATCGGGTAGCACGAGACACGACGCCGCGCCCGGTGCGCGGCGTCTTCACTTCGTCCCACGATGCGTTCCATGCGTTCACTGATTGCCTGCGCGGCGCTCGTCGCGGCCTCGGCTGCCGCGCGGGCACAGGCCCCCGCCAGCGCCCCTGCCCCGTCCGACGCCGAGCGCGTCGTGCTGCACGCGGTGGACGCGTGGCGCGGCGTGAAGGCCGTGCGCGCCACCTTCGAGCAGTCGCTCACCAACACGCTCACCGGCACCTCGGCGCGCGCCACGGGAGAGTTCCAGCAGCGCCGCCCGGACCGGCTGTCCGTGCGCTTCACGAACCCGAGCGGCGACGCGATCGTCGCCGACGGCGAGTTCGTGTGGATGTACCTGCCCAGCTCGACGCCCGGCCAGGTGATCCGCGAGCCGATGACGCGCGACGGCACGGGCACCGTGGACTTCACCGACGAGTTCCTGCGCGCCCCGCTGCGCCGCTACGCCATCACCGACCTGGGCGCCGGCGTGATCGACGGGCGCAACGTGCACGCCGTGCGCCTCGTCCCGAAGCCCGGCGAGTCGTCGCGCTTCAACCGCGCGACGGTGTGGGTGGACGACGCCGATGGCTACATCCGCCAGTTCGAGGTGCAGGAGTCCAACGGCGTCACGCGCCGCGTGCACCTCACCTCGCTCGACGTGAACGTCGACGTGGACGCCGGCGCCTTCACCTTCAAGGTGCCGCCTGGCGTGAAGGTCGTGAGCCGCTAGCCGCGGCGTCCTTCCGTCGTCACGGCGGCACCGCGCATCAGCGCGTCCACAGCACCAGCGTCCCGCACTCCGGTGCGCCCGAACGGAATTCCGGCGGCGTCTGCGATGGCTCGGCGTAGAACTCGACCGCTGCCAGGTCCGACACCTCGTACTGCTGCAGGTCCGGCGGCGCCTCGTTCGGGTTGTGCCGATCCGGGACGAATACGTTCGTCCCGTTCACGTAGAGCTGGACCAGGCACGGCAGCGGCGGCCCTCGGAACTCGTCCGGCGCCGGCTGCGATCCCGACGCCAGGAACTGCGCACCGTTCGGGGCGCGGACGAACCGCGCCTGGCTCCGGGCACGCAGCAGGTCCACGAGCGTGCGCCCCGCGTTGCTGTCCAGCTGCGCGCGCGTGAAGAACACGCCCTGCCCCTGCGCGCGCCGCCGCTCGAAGTCCAGCAGGCGTGCCTCCACGCCCTGCGCGGTGACGCCCACCGTCGGAAGCTGCGACGGCACAGGCTGCATCGCGACGTTCACGGTCTGCGCCGCGTCGGCTGTCAGCGTCACGGACGTCACCCATGGCTCGTAGCCCAGCCGTCCGACGCGCACCGCGTGGGCTCCGGCATCGAGGCGCGAGGCGCGTAGCACGCCCAGGGAGTCGGTCGCGCCAAGGATGCGCGCGTCGTCGAGCACGACGGTGGCGTCAGCCACCGGCTGGTGACTCTGCGCGTCCACGACACGGAAGACCGCACGCGCACCACCCTCCTGCGCGAGTGCGGCACGCGGAGCCGACATCCCCATTGGCACGAGGGCCAGCGCCAGGATCCGGGTCCGCATCGCTACGCCGGGCACGAGGGACAGGCGAGCGACGCTACGCGAGCGCGCGCTCGGCTTCCGCGCGCACCCGCGAGAACACCTCGTCCTCGCTTCCTGCAGCGTCGACCACGACGATCGGGCCGCACTCGCGGTGCGCATCCTGCCACGCCGGCTGTGCGAACGCCGTGAACGCATCCGCCACGCGGTGGTGGAACTCGTCCGCGTTCCGTTCCATGCGGTCCCGCGCGCCGCGCGCCTCGGCGCGCCGCAGCCCTTCGGCCACGGGCAGCGTGAGCAGCAGCGTCAGGTCAGGCACGAGCCCGCCCGTCGCCACCGCGTTGGCCTGGCGGATCTCCGCCTCAGGCAGCCCGCGCCCCGCGCCCTGGTACGCGTACGTGGAGAGGAAGAACCGGTCGAGCAGCACGACATGCCCGGCGTTCAACGCGGGACGCACGAACTGCTCCACGAGCTGTGCGCGCGACGCCATGAAGAGCAGCGCCTCGGCGCGCGGCGCGATGTCCGACGCCGGGTCCAGCAGCAGGTGCCGGATCTGGTCGCCCACCGGCGTGCCGCCCGGCTCGCGCAGCGCGTGCACCACGCGCCCGCGCGCCTCGAGCCACAAGGCCAGGCGGCGGAGCTGCGTGGACTTGCCCACGCCCTCCGCCCCCTCGAACACGATCAGCACGCCGCGCGGCATCTCACCCGAGCATGATGATCGGGCTGGCCGCGCCCTTCTCGATCCCCTCGACAATCCAGTCGTTCACCTTGCCCATGGTCTTGTCGAAGTTCTCCTGCGCCACCAGCAGCCGCTGGTACACGGCCTGCACCTGCACCTTGCCGAGCAGCTCGTCCAGCTTCTGCTCCATCTCGGGCGTGGGCCGCTGGCCGCCCGCGATCATCTGCTGGGCCTCCATGCGCAGCTGCTCCATCTCGCGCAGCAGCGCCACGGCTTCCTTGTCCTCGGCCAGCGCCTCGTTGGCGCGCTTGAGCGCCTGGTATTCCGCGCTCTGGCCAATCAGCCGGCCGAGCTCCTTCGCCTTTTCCTCGATCATGCCTGCTCCCGTCGCCGAGCGACCACGAACCGTTCGCGTCCGGCGAGGTCGAGCCGCACCGAGACGTCCTCATACCGCGCATCGGCGGACACCAGCTCCGCCACGAGCGACGCGCGCCGTGCATCCACTTCCAGGGCCAGCAGCCCGCGCGCCTCGAGGCGCGCGGCGGCCTGCCGCACCAGCCGAGCCGTGTCCGCGAGCCCGCGGTCCGCGCTGAACAGCGCGATCGCCGGCTCCCAGTCCCGCACCGACGCTGGCAGCGCCGCCGCCTCGTCGAATGCAATGTACGGCGGATTCGCCACGATTGCCCACACCGCCGCCCCGTCCACGGGATCGAGCAGCGAGCCGTGCCGGAACTCGACCGGGGCGCGGAGCTGCGCCGCGAGCGTGCGCGCATTCTCCTGCGCCACCGCCAGCGCGTCGCGCGAGACGTCGGTCGCGATCACGCGCGCGAAGCTTCCCTCCTGCGCGAGTGCGAGGGCGATCGCCCCCGAGCCCGTGCCGACGTCCACCACCGTGCCTCCGGGCGCCGCGCCGCACTCGCCGAGCACGATCTCCACGAGCAGCTCGGTTTCCGGGCGCGGGATCAGCACGCGCTCGTCCACCGCGAGCGTGAGGTGGCGGAAGCTCGCGCGCCCCACAGCGTAGGCAAAGGGCGCGCCCTTGGCGCGGCAGCCAGCGGCGCGCAGGGCCGCAGCGCGCAGGGCATCGTCGGCGACGTCCCCGGCGTGCAGCGCGGGCCAGTGCCGCGGCGCATCCACCAGTGCGGCAACCAGGTCGCGCGCCTCGCTGCGCGCATCGGTGATGCCCGAAGCTTCGAGCACCTGCGCAGCGCGCGCGACCACCCCGGCCACCGTCACGATCTCACCGGCCGCCGCCGCATCGCGCGCCGGCGCGTCACGCATTCAGCCGTTCCTCGATGTCCGCCATCTTCAGCGCACCGATGAGCTCCTCGATGTCGCCATCGAGCACGCCCTGCAGGTTGTGCGTCGTGAAGCCGATGCGATGGTCGGTGACGCGGCTCTGCGGAAAGTTGTACGTCCGGATCTTGGCCGAGCGATCGCCGGTGCCCACCTGCGTCTTGCGCATGCGGGCGCGCTCCGCCTCCTGCTCGGCGATGCGCAGGTCGAGCAGGCGCGCGCGCAGCACCTCCATGGCGCGCGCCTTGTTCTGGATCTGCGAGCGCTGGTCCTGCTGGCTGATGACGATGCCGGTGGGCAGGTGCGTGATGCGCACGGCCGAGTCGGTCGTGTTGACCCCCTGGCCGCCGGGGCCGCTGGCGCGGAACACGTCGATGCGGAGGTCCTTGTCGTCGATCGTGACGTCCACTTCCTCGGCTTCGGGCAGCACCGCGACGGTGGCTGCCGAGGTGTGGATACGCCCCTGGCTCTCGGTGGCGGGCACGCGCTGCACGCGGTGGACGCCGGACTCCCAGCGCATGGCGCCGAAGGCGCCGTCGCCGGCGACCTTGAAGATCGCTTCCTTGAGGCCACCCAGCGTGCCCTCGGAGAGCGAGAGCACCTCGATGCGCCATCCCTGCCGCTCGCAGTAGCGCGTGTACATGCGGTAGAGGTCGGCGGCGAAGAGCGCCGCCTCGTCGCCGCCGGTGCCGGCGCGGATCTCGACGATGGCGTTGCGGTCGTCGAGGGGGTCGTGCGGGATGAGGAGCGGCTGGATGGCCGCTTCCAGGCGCACGATCTCCGGCTCGAGGAGCGCGACTTCGGCGCGCGCCTCGGCGGCGAGCTCAGGGTCGTCAACGAGAACGAGCTCGCGTGCCTGCGCGAGCTCGTTCTCGGACTTCGTCAGTCGGGCGGCAAGTTCGACCAGCGGCGCGAGGCGCCGGTGTTCTCGTCCCAGCTCGGCCAGCTTGCGTGCATCGCGAACCGTGCCGGGATCCGAGAGCGACCGTTCCACCTCGCGCGCGCGCTCGAGCGCGCCGGCGAGTCGGTCGCGGAGGCTCAGGCCTTCTTCCCGAACTTCTGGCGGAAGCGTTCCACGCGGCCGGCGGTGTCCACCAGGCGCTGCTTACCAGTGTAGAACGGATGGCACTGCGAGCACACGTCCGTGTGGATCTCGGCGATGGTGGACCGCGTCTGGAACGTGTTGCCGCAGGCGCAGATCACCGTGGCCGTGGCGTACTCGGGATGAATGTCGGTCTTCACGGGAACCTCGGATCAATAGAGCGAAAAAGTACAGCAGGGAAATATATCCGAGGACCGTCCTAAAAGACAAGCCGACAAGGATTTGGCGTCACGGCAGCAGGGCCAGCGACATCCGCCGCTTGCCCCGGACCACCGCAAAGTGGCGCCGATCCGTGGTCAGCACCTGCCGCGTGCCCAGCCGCTCCGCCACCGCCGCCACGCACGCATCCACGTAGCCGAGCGGCAGGTCGGCGTAGTCGGCCATGAGCGCCGCGACCCGCGCCAGGTCCTCCGCGTCCACGGGCTCGACCGTGAACTCGCCATCCACCACGGCATTCACGAATGCCTGCTCCGCGTCGACCCCGATCCGGGTCTGCAGCAGCCAGGTCACCTCGGGCAGGATGGGCGCGGGCAGGACGATCGGGCCGGTGGCCTGGCGCCACCACGCCTTCACGCGGGCGTGCCAGGCGTCACTGGCGTCGATCAGGGCGTACACCGCCCCCGTGTCGGCGACGACGGTCACTCGTGCGGGTTCCGCCAGAGCAGCTCGTCCACGCGCGACGACGTGTCGGCGGTGCCGCTGGAGAAGCGTCCCGTGATGCTCGGCATATGGCCTCCTGCCGCCGGTGCGGCGATGTACTGGGCCAGCGCCTCGCGCACCAGCGTGGCGAAGCTGACCCCCTGTTCCCGCGCCATCCGGACCAGCCGGCGGCGCAGCTCCTCGTCGAGGAAGATCGTGGTGCGCTGCATGGCATATATATTACTTGGCATGTATGTCATGTGTCAAGCCAGCCATCCAGTGCCCCGACGCGGCCACCGTACTGCTTTGACAGGGCCTACCCGGCACCATAATTTCGCGCGCACTCTCCGAACGTCGCCCATCCCCCGATGACACCCCTCGGCTTCCCCGTGACTCCCAACCAGACGACCGTCGAGTTCCTGGCCACCGTGCCCCTGTTCAGCGGGCTCGACCAGCAGGAACTGGCCCGGTTCGCCGAGTTGACGCGCGAAAAGTCGTACCCGCGCGGGAGCGTCATCCTGTTCGAGCACGACCCGGGCGATTCGCTGTTCATCGTCCGCAAGGGACGCGTGAAGGTGGTGCTGATCGGCGAGGATGGACGCGAGGTCATCCTTGGCGTGCTCAGCATCGGCGAGCATTTCGGCGAGCTGGCGCTCATCGACGACCGCCCCCGTTCCGCGCACGTGATCGCGATGGACGACGCCGACCTGCTCGTCCTCAGGCGGGACGACTTCCGCAAGCGCGTGGAGTCGAGCCCCGCGGTGGCGTGGTCGCTGCTCACGGAGCTCTCGCGCCGCCTCCGCCGCGCCGACGACAAGATCGGCGGGCTGGTGCTGCTCGACGTGCCGGGCCGCATCGCGCGGCTGCTGCTGGACCTCGCGGCCGAGGGTGGCGCGGACGCGATCGAGAAGTCGCTCACGCACCAGACCATTGCCCAGATGATCGGCGCCAGCCGGGAAACGGTCTCGCGCGCCATGAAGGACTTCCAGGATTCGGGGTGGATCGCGGTGGAGCGGCGGCGGATCACGCTGGCCAACCGGGCGGCGCTGGAGCAGCGTGCGCAGATCCGGATGTGACCGCGGTCACGGCGCGACCGTGACTCCGTTCGTGGCGGCCCTGCCCGCCCGTGGTGCATCCTTCACCCGGTGGACCGGGCCGCAACCATGAGCCTGCGATTGCAGTTCTGGGGCACCCGGGGCTCGATTCCGAGCCCGGGGGCCGCGACGGTTCGCTATGGGGGCAACACGCCGTGCGTCGAGGTGCGCACGTCCGGCGGCTGGCTGATCATCCTCGATGCAGGCACGGGGATTCGCGAGCTGGGACGGTCGCTCATCGCGCGAGCGAACGGCGCGCCCATCGCTGGGGACATCTTCCTGACGCACGCGCACTGGGACCACATCCAGGGCATCCCGTTCTTCGGGCCGATCTTCCAGCGGGGGAACCACTTCACGATCTGGGGCTCCAAGGCCCTGGAGACGAGCATCGACCGCGTGGTGCGGGACCAGATGTCGCCGGTGGTGTTCCCCGTGACGTTCGAGGAGCTGGACGCGCGGATCGACTTCTCGGAGATCTCGACCGGGACGCAGCAGCGCCACGGGTACGAGGTGTCGGCGTATCCGGTGCGGCATCCGGGCGGGGCGCTGGGCTATCGGTTCACCGAGGCGAAACCCGGCGCCAGGTCGCTGGTGTACGTATCAGACAACGAGCTGGGTGCGGGTGGGAAGTACGACACGCCCGATGGCTGGCGGGCCGGGCTGGTGGAGTTTGCACGCGGGGCGCGTGTGCTGGTGCACGACACGACGTACACCGCCGAGGAATACGACCATCATCGCGGGTGGGGCCACTCCACCTACGATGATGCGGTGGCGCTGGCGCTGGAGGCGGGGGTGGAGCAGCTCGTGCTCTTCCACCACAAGCCGGAGCGCAGTGACGACGAGGTGGACCAGCGCGTGGCGCACTGCCGTGCGCTGGTGCAGGAGCGGGGCGGTGCGCTGGCCGTGGTGGCCGCCGCCGAGGGCATGACGTTGACGGTGTAGTGGTGCACGGTTGCACGAGTCTCGGGAGGAGACCATGATGCGTTTCGTTCGTTCGGCGTGGGTGCTGGCACTGGCGGGCGCGATGGCGGCGCCGGTGGCCGCACGGGCGCAGGCCGCCCACAAGCCGGTGGTGGCGGTGCTGTACTTCGACAACAACTCGCTGGGCAAGGACGCGAAGGATTACGACGGCATCGGCAAGGGCGTCGCCGACATGCTGATCACCGACCTGGCCGCGAGCCCGGGCGTGACGGTCGTGGACCGCGACCGGATCCAGCAGGTGCTGCAGGAGCAGAACCTGATCAAGACGGGCGCCATCGACCCGCAGACCGCCGTTCGGGTCGGGAAGCTGCTGGGCGCGCAGTACGCGATCACCGGCGGATTCATGAGCGACGGCCGCGGCAACATGGTGCTGACGGCCCGGTCGATCAACATGGAGACCAGCGCGATCAGCAACCCGGAGCGCGTGCAGGCCAAGACGGACGACGTCCTCGGCATCATCGCGAAGCTGAGCGACAAGGTGGTGCACGACATGAAGCTGCCGGCGCTCGTCACGGGGCAGAACGGCAATGGGAGCATGAAGCCCGCGGAAAACGTGGGGCAGGCGCCGGCCAAGGAGCAGCCGAAGATGGACCTGCGCACGGCCATGCTCTACTCCAAGGCGCTGGACGCGCAGGACAGCGGTGACAGCAAGAAGGCCGCGGAGCTGTATCGCGCGGTGCTCGACAAGTTCCCGGACTACGCGCCGGCCAAGGCCGGCCTGGCCAAGGCCAGCAAGTCTGGCGACTGATCGCGACAGCAGCATATTTGGACGCCGGCGGCCCGCTCTGATCGGGCCGCCGGCGTTTCACTTTCCCGTGCCTTTTCCCGCCGCATGACGCCGATCCTGTTCCTGCCTGAAGGCCGCACGCTGTCCGGGGCCCCGGTCGAGCCGGGGGCACCTGTCGAGGTGCGCCGCGTGCGCACGCTGCCGACGCCGGATTCCGTCGAACCGACGCGCGCCGCGGTGCTCGTGGTGGACCGCGCGATGATGCAGGCGCCCGGATCCGCCCACGCATTGCGCGCGCTGGCCGAGCGCGTGGCCGTGGTGGGCGTGGGCGAAGCGGGCGAGGAGGAACCGCCGGCGGAGCTCGTGCCCGAGGTGCTGGCCAGCTTCATCCCGGGCGCGGCGTCGCCCGCGCTCACGCGGACGCTGCTGCACGGCGCATTCCGGCACGCGGCGGCCCTGACCGCGACCGACATGGCGCGCTACGGCGAGCGGCGCAGCCGGCGCGAGCTGACCGACCTGACGCAGGTGGGCGTGGCGCTGTCCACCGAGCGCGACCTGACGACGCTGCTCGAGATGATCGTGAGCCAGGCACGGCGCATCACGTGGAGCGACGCGGGCTCGCTGTACCTGGTGGACCGCACGACGGACGGGACGCCGGCCACGACGCTGCGATTCAAGGTCTCGCAGAACCATTCCCTGCCCGACCTGCCGTTCAGCGAGTTCACGGTGCCGATCAACCCGTCCAGCCTGGCGGGCTACGCGGCGGCCACCGGCGAGCCGCTGGCGATCGAGGACGTGTACCAGCTTGCGGAGCACGTGCCGTACCGGCAGAACCGCAGCTTCGACGAGAAGTTCGGCTACCGCACGAAGTCCATGCTGGTGATCCCGATGAAGTCGCACCGGGACGAGATCGTGGGCGTCCTGCAGCTCATCAACCGCAAGCGGCGGTTCGAGGCCGTGCTCTCCTCGGCAGAGGTGGCCGAGCGCGAGGTGCTGCCCTACACGCCACGCGACCTGGAGCTGGTGACGGCGCTGGCGGCGCAGGCGGGCGTGGCGATCGAGAACAGCCAGCTCTACGAGGACATCGAGAAGCTGTTCGAGGGGTTCGTGACGGCGGCGGTGACGGCGATCGAGTCGCGCGACCCGACGACGTCCGGCCACTCGGGGCGCGTGGCGACGCTGACCACGGGGCTGGCCGAGGCGGTGGACCGCGGCGGGACCGGCGCGTACCGCGGGGTCACCTTCTCACGTGAGCAGCTGCGCGAGCTGCGCTACGCGTCGCTGCTGCACGACTTCGGCAAGGTGGGCGTGCGCGAGCAGGTGCTGGTGAAGCAGAAGAAGCTCTACGGGTGGGACCTGGACGTGATCCGCCACCGGTTCGCCTACCTGCTGCAGGCCGCCGACCTGCAGTTCGAGCGGGAGCGCGCGAACTACCTGCTGGAGCATGGGCCGGCGGCGTACGACCAGGCCGTGCTGCAGCTGGACGAATTGCGCCGCAGCAAGCGGCAGGAACTGCAGCGGTTCCTGGACGCGATCATCAAGGCCAACGAGCCGACGATCCTGCCCGAGGGGAGCTTCGAGGCGCTGCAGCGCGTCAACGAGCGCACGTACATCGACTTCGACGGCGTGGAACGCCCGCTGCTGCGCGACGAGGAACTGCGCTTCCTGATGATCCGCAAGGGTAACCTGGATGAGCAGGAGCGCCGCGAGATCGAGTCCCACGTGACGCACACGTTCCGGTTCCTGGACCAGATTCCGTGGACGCGTGAGCTGCGGAGCATCCCGAAGATCGCGTACGGGCACCACGAGAAGCTGAACGGGACCGGCTACCCTCGGCGCGTGGCCGGGGACGAGATCCCGGTGCAGACGCGGATGATGACGATCAGCGACATCTACGATGCACTGACGGCCACCGACCGGCCGTACAAGCGGGCCGTGCCCACCGGGCGCGCGCTGGACATCCTGTCCATGGAGGCGCGCGAGGGGATGATCGACCGCGACCTGCTGCAGACGTTCATCGACGCGGGCGTGTTCCGCGCCGTAGCGCGGGCGTCAGGGGCGACCGGCCCGTAGCAGCGGGACTACGCGGGCGTCCCGTACCCGCCGCCGCCGGGCGTCTCCAGGGTTACGACGTCGCCCGGCACGAGCTCCACGCGGCACTTGGCGGGCAGCTCACGATCGTTCAGCAGGTTGCGGCCGGGCGCGCCGTCGCGGCCCCCTGCCGCGCCGCGCGGGGCGCGCGTGCGTCGCTCGGTGAGCAGCGTGACCGTGCACGGCTGCAGCGCCCGGTAACGACGCACCACGCCGTCGCCGCCGCGGTGGCGTCCCTCGCCGCCGGATGCGCGGCGCACGGCGTACTCCTCGATGCGCAGCGGGTAGGCGTTCTCGAGCGATTCCACGGGCGTGTTCAGCGTGTTGCTCATGCCGACGTGCACGGCGTCCGGCCCGTCGCCGGCCTCGCTCGCGCCCTGGCCGCCCCCCAGCGTCTCGTAGAACGTCCAGCCGGCGCCGCCGAAGGTGACGTTGTTCATCGTTCCCTGCCCCTGGGCCACCACGGGCACGCCGCCCGCCGCGAGCGCGGCGAAGATCGTGTCCGTGATGCGCTGCGACATCTCCACGTTGCCGGCGGCGACGGCGGCGGGCCAGCGCGCGTTCAGCGCGCAGTCCTCCGGCACGACCAGGTCGATGGCGCGCGCGATGCCGTCGTTGGTGGGGACATCGTCGTCGAGCAGGGTGCGGAGCACGAACACGGCGGCGGCGCGCGTGACGGCGATGGGACAGTTCACGTTGCCGCGCACCATGGGCGCGCTGCCGGTGAAGTCGAGGCGCAGCGTGTCCTCGACGCGCGTGGCGCGCACCGCGATCGGCACCTCGCTCAGCGACACGCCGTCGCCCTCCAGCGCGTCGCGCGCAGGCGCGTCGAGCGCACCGAGCGCGCGGATGCGCGCCCGCGCCCGCCGCTCGGTGTAGTCGAGCACGGCGTCCACCGCGCTGGCGATGCGCGACGGGCCCTCGCGCCGCAGCAGTGCGCGCCACCCGTCCGCGCCGGCGTGGCACGCCGCGAGCTGGGCCCGCAGGTCGCCGCGGCGCTCGTCCGGGGTGCGGACGTTCGCGAGCACGAATTCGAGCATCATCTCATCGAGCACGCCCTGGCGGACCAGGCGCACCGGCGGGATGACGAGCCCTTCCTGCACGAGCTCGGTGGCGCCTTGCGGCATGCTGCCCGGGCTCATGCCCCCGACGTCCGCGTGGTGCGCGCGCACGGCCGCGAACCCGACCAGCGCGTCGTCCAGCGCGATCGCCTCGACCAGCGTGAGGTCGGGCAGGTGCGAGCCGCCGCGGTACGGGTCGTTGAGCAGGAAGACGTCGCCGGGCTGCGGCGCGCGCTCCATGACCGCGCGCACCGACTCCGGCATCGCGCCCAGGTGCACGGGAATGTGCGCGGCCTGCGCGACCATGCGGCCGCGCGCGTCAAAGAGCGCCGACGACGCGTCGCGCCGCTCGCGGATGTTCGGCGAGAGGGCGCTGCGCACGAGCACGGTGCCCATCTCCTCCGCGATCATCGCGAAGGCGTTGGCCATGACGCTCAGCTCCAGGACGTCGAGCGTGCTCATGCGTCCCTTCCCCGCTCCGACGACGGCCCGGCGATCATGGGATCCGCTCCAGCATCCAGCCGCCGATGGCCAGCGCGGTGGCGTGCCACCCCTCGGCCACGAACAGCGTGGCGTCGGGCAGCGCGATGGACGCGGCACCGGCCACCGTCGCCGAGAGCGCGCCGCCGTCGTCCACCATGTCCTGCGCGTTCCATGCGGACGCGCC
>DASZRI010000327.1:0-20476 GCA_035549215.1 Gemmatimonadaceae bacterium
CGCGGCTGGCGGAGAGCCGCGTGCCGTCCTCGAGGATCACCACGTACTCGCCGTGCAGCCACGGCTGCAGCTCGCGGATGCGATCCACGTTGACGATGGCCGAGCGGTGGATGCGCACGAAGATCGAGGGATCGAGGCGCGCCTCCATGTTCTTCATGCTCTGGCGCAGCACGTGCGCCTGCCCGCGGACGTGCAGGCGCACGTAGTTCCCCGCGGCCTCCACCCAGTCGATCTCGTCCTGCCGCACGAAGAGCAGGCGCCCTTCCGTCTTGACGACGATGCGCGCGCGTGCGCGCTCGGTGCGGAGCAATTCCACCACCGCGCGGGCGATGGCCTCGACGCGCCCTGGTTGCGGGGCGTGGGCATTGCGCGGCACCAACTCGAGCGCCGTGCCAGTTTCAGCGACGTCGTCGTCGCGATCGATCGTCTGGACTTCGGGCATTTCCATCATGGGACCAGTCAGTTTGGGGATTGCGGTGCAACCACTCAGGGACTCCACACGTTTGACACCCGCAGGTGCCCGAATGTTCACGCCAGCTTGTTGACGTTGTGTAAAGGCCCCGAGACGCCTGCGTCTCAGAGCGCAGGCAGCGGCGGCTGCTTGCGGTGGAAATCGGTGACGCGCTGGAACGCGTGCGCCAGCGCGAGCGGGAACTCCTCCTGGTAGAGCGGCCCGAGGAACGTGATCGACACCGGCGTCTGCGGACGCGGTGACGGTGGCGTCGCGGGCTGCCCATTGAATCCGCCCTGCAGGGGGGCGGCCTCGGCGAAGCCGTGCGGGACGATGACCGCCGGGTTGCCCGACAGGTTCGTCATGACGAGCTGCGCCGACCCATTCGTCGGTACGACGAGGACGTCGATATCGTTGAACAGCTCGTGCCACTTCTGGCAGAGCAGGGTCCGGACACGGTTGGCGTTCACGTAGTCCACGGCCGGGATGAACTGCGCGGCGCGGAACGTGTTGGGCCACGCCGCCGCGTTCTGCTGCACCATCTCGTTCACGCGCCCCGAGAGCGTCAGCTCCTCGAATGCCGCGCCGGCCTCAGCGGTGAGGATGCCGCTCATGGCCTGCGTGTTGATGTCGGGCAGCTCCTTGGCGATGAGCTTCACGCCGAGCGAGCGCAGCACCTCGAGCGCCGCGTCGTCCTGCGCCTTGGTGGCGTGGCCGAAGCGCGGGTTGTCGGGATTGTGTTCCGGTGCGTCGAACGCCGACTTCAGGTAGCCCACGCGCAGTGCGGACGCCTTGCGCGTGCCGTCCCAGTTGAACGGATAGTCGCGCACCGAGAGGTCGTTGCCGTCGGGGCCGTAGATGGCCCCGAGCACGAGCGCGCAGTCCTCGGCGCTGCGGCAGATGGGACCGAGCTTGTCCATCGTCCACGAGAGCGCCATGGCGCCGGTGCGTGGCACGCGGCCGAAGGTCGGGCGCAGCCCGCTGGCGCCGCAGCGCGTGGAGGGCGACGAGATGCTGCCCTGTGTCTCGGTGCCGATGCTGAAGCCCACGAGCCCGGCAGCGGTGGCCGACGCGGGGCCCGCCGAGGACCCGCTGGAGCCCTGCTCGGGCCACCACGGATTGCGTGTCGTGCCGTCGAACCAGACGTCGCCCTGGGCCAGCTCGCCGAGCGTGAGCTTGGCGACGAGCACGGCGCCGGCGTTGTCCAGGCGACGCACGACCTCTGCGTCGGTATCGATGGTCTGGTTCTTGTACGGGCCCGCGCCCCACGTGGTGAGGTAGCCCTTCACGGCGAGCAGGTCCTTGGCGCCCCAGGGGATGCCGTGCAGCGGGCCGCGATACTTGCCGCGCGCGATGTCCTCGTCGGCAGCCTTCGCCTGCGCGCGCGCGCGCTCCTCGGTGAGGGTGATCACGCACTTGAGCAGCGGGTCGTAGCGCTTGAGGCGCGACAGGTACATGTCGGTGAGCTCGGCGGACTTCACCTTGCGCGTGCGCACGAGCTCGGAGAGCTGCGTCACGGGCAGGAACGCGAGGTCCTCGAGGCTGCCGGGGCGCGCCATGACCGGCACGCGGTCACGCACGGGCTTCTGTGCCGTCTTGGGCGGCAGCGTCACGCCGGGCGGCACGGGATCGAACACGATCGCGGGTGCCACCGCGTTGTCGAGCGGGATCTTGTGCAGGGCCTCCGACGCGGCGCGCTGGTTCGTCAGGTTGCGCACCATCATGTCGCGCTGCTCGTCCGTGAAGCTCACCCCGGCAATCTGCTCGGCGACGGCGATGCTCTCCCTGGTGATCGGCGTGCCCTGCACGACCTGCGACCAGAGCACGCCCGGCAGGAGCGTGCCGCCGATGCCAAGGGCGGAACAGCGAAGCATGAACGAGCGACGGTCGAGCGAGGCGCTGGCAGTCATGGGGGGGCGGGTCCGGAGGTAGTGGGGTAGCGTGCGGCGGTCGGCGTGACCGGTAACATCCGGAAAGTGACGCGGGGACACGCGGACGCAAGGCTCCGCCGCACGCACCCCACGTACTCGGGCGGCGCGTGGCGGGTTCCGCGGCACGGGCGGCCGAACGCACGACGGCCCGCGGCGGGGGAACGCCGCGGGCCGCCCGACCTTCGAGGGCCGGCGCTCAGGGGGCCGGCGTGATGCTCTTGAACAGCGCGGCCGCGCTGAAGCCCACCGGGTTGAGCTCGAAGTACCGGTTGTCCGTGAAGCGGCCCGTGGTGGGGAAGTAGGGCGGCGGGTTCACGGCGGCGCACCGATCGTAGCTGTATCGCTTGATGTATCCCTCGCCGGAGCTCAGGCCCACCGCGCCGCGCGATTCCTGGATGATGCCGCCCGTGAGGTAGAGGCAGCCGCGCCCGTCCCAGCTTCCCTGGCACTGCAGCGCGCTGTTCGGCCCGGAGTCGTAGTCCTGCACGCGGAACGACGTGTTGAGCGCCATGAGCACGCCGTGGAGGTACAGGTCGGGCGTGTCGTCGAAGGACCGGGTGCCCCCGCTGCCCGGGTTCTGCGGCGTGTTGAGCGCATTGTCCGCCACGACCACGTCGTTGTCGGTGAGGAGCCCCAGGATGTCGGCGCACGTGCCAAGGGACGGGTCGGTGGCGTAGCGCATGTCGTCGAGCACGACGATGTTCCCCTTGGCCGCGTAGAGGGTCATCCGGCCGCGCAGGACGCCGCTCACGCCGACGGTGCCGGCGAAATAGACGACGCCCTTGGCGTTCGCGTTGAGCCCGCGATAGACGGGGAAGAGGTACTTCGCGTCGGCGCGCCTTGCGGCCACCGTCGCGTCGGGCGTGTTGGAGTAGAGCAGCCAGGCCCCGTTGGCGCCGACGGGGGTGAACGTCGTATCGTCGCCACCCTTCTGCCGGTCGGCGGCGTTGGGGTAGAGCGCGGAAGTGCGCTCGATGGCGACCAGGTGCGGATCGCCACCCAGGTAGCAGCGCGCGCCGGCGTGCCCCATGATCGTCGAGAGCGAGGCGGTCTGCTCCTTGCCCGCGTTGGTGGACGACATGCCGCCCGCGATCATCAGGGTCTTGAACCACGTCGTGTTGTGCACCGACGCCGGGAAGAACTTGAGGTCGGTGGGCTTGGCCGAGTTGACGGGATGCCAGTCGCCGCAGTTGGTGACGTTGGACACGGTGTTCCCCAGCCAGTCGCCGCGCAGCCACGCCTGCTGGCCGGCGTTGGCCTTGTAGATGCGAAAGAACCCGTCGTTGGCGGCCAGGGAGTCACCCGTGCCGTTGATGTCCGTCGCGACGAACTCGATGCGCTCGAGGACGGTGGTTTCGTCGCCCGTCGTGGGCGGCGTGAACGAGTAGCCGGCGGCGCTGGCATAGCCCGCGAGCTTGGCGAGCATGGTCGTGGACGGCAGGTTGATCTTCTTCTGGTTCTGGTGATAGCCCTTGGAGAAGGTGCCGTAGTTGATCCCGCTGATCGTCTTGGCGGTGCTGACGTCGTCGTGGAAGGTGGCGCCGCCCGAGCCGATGTGGATGACGTCGTTGGACCACACGGGGCCCCAGAGCTGGTCGCCATTGTTGAAGTAGATGATGCTCCCGTTGTTCGACTCCTGGTCGGACCAGTAGGCGAACTTGGCGAAGCTCTCCTGGGTGAGCTCCAGCCGGCGCACGAACCCGGTGCCGTGGTTGTCCATGGCCTGCGCGACGACGCTGGCAAAGCGGCCGAACTGGCCGGTGGTCGAGCCGCTCGGGCCCACCCAGACATTGACCTTGACGTTGGGCAGCGTCGTGCCGTCGGCCGCGTACACCGGGGCCGCCGACATCATCTGCTTCTCCCCCGTGTCGGGCAGCGCGGAGGCGTCGAAGTTGAGCCGGCTCTTGCCGATCTGCAGCGCGGCCTCGGCGGCGTACTTGAGCTCGCGCTGCTGGTCCACGGACTTGGCCATGAGCGACGCGTTGGACGACAGCACGATCGCCGACGTGGCCAGCGCGCCGATGGCGAGGGTGAACACGAGGGCGACGCCGAGCGCGAAGCCGCGGCGGTCGGCGGGCAGCGGCGCCACGGGTGCACGATTGCGGGACTGCGATGCGGAAGGACGGAACATGGTGGACCTCACGGAACGATGACGGTTCCCGTCAAGCCGATGGGAGACGCGCTGGGGGTGCAGTCAACGGCGGCGACGCCGTACACCCACCGGTCGCCGCTCTGCACGTTGGTGTCGGTGAACGTGTACGACGAGGATCCGGCCGGGATGCTGGCGAACGGCTGGTCGAACGTGGCCACGCTGTCCGGCCGCCGGTACAACGCGTAGCGCTCCACGTCCTTCTCACCGCCGCCGTCGTCCACCGAGTGGCTCCAGCTCAGCGTGACGAACGGCGATGGCGCGCCCAGCGCGCTGGTCGTGGCCGACACCGTCACGCCCAGCGGCGGCGTGCCGCACGTGGTGTTGTGCACCAGGCCGGCGTTGAGCAGGCGGATGGTCGTCTGGATGTTGCGCGTGATGTCGCCGAGATGCGGGTCGTGATAGACCGTGTTGAATCGCACGCGGACCATCGTGATGCTGTCCACGATGGCGTAGCGCCCGGTGTCGGCCGGGGAGCCGTGGATGGCGGCCTTGTGGTACAGCGGCAGGCTGGCCATCGGCACCGCGGTCAGGCGGCCCAGCGTGTCGGCCTTGAAGTACTGGAAGACGGTGTCGGTGGGCCCGACGATGATCCCGCGCGAGACCACGCGCGGCGTGGTGGCGTTCGCGCGCCGCCAGAGGATGTACTCGTTGGCGTTGGAGCTGGTGGAATCCTTGGCCAGGTAGTACGAGATGGTCTCGGCGGCGCTCGGCACCCCCGGGGACTGCATGTAGGTCGTGTCCGGGTAGTTCACCGTCATGCCCGGCAGCGTGACCTTGCTGGTGGACCGCAGCACGTTCACGGCGTTGGAGTCGGCGCTGGTGTCCACGTACACGGCGGCCAGGTCGTTCTGCAGGCGCGACACGAGGTCCACGTTGAACGTGATGGCCGTGTTGCTGGCCTGCACGAGGATGGGCTGCACGTCCACCACCCCGACCCCGGCCACGCGCAGCTCGCGGTCCAGCGTGACCACGGCGAAGCGCCCGTTCTGCTGGGCTTCCAGGCGCCCGGCCTGCGCCGCGAGCAGCGTGGAACTGCGGCGGAAGGTCTGGGTGGAGATGGCCATCACGAGCAGCAGGAGCGTCATGGCGACGAGCAGCTCGAGGAGCGTGAAGCCCGGGCGGGATGAGCGGGTACGCGGCATGGATCCCTCCGGTCAGTAGGCCGCGATGGCGGTGGTCTTCCGCACCGGCGACGGCAGCGCCGGGTTCGTGACGATCACGGTCACGATGCGGTAGTCCACCGAATCGGTGGGCTGGCCGCCCACGTGCCGGACCAGCGTCTGGCGCGAGAACCCCTTGTAGGTCGCGCCGGCAATGGTCGGCTCGGTGCCTGCGTACAGCGAGTCAATGGACGAGTAGCTCGGCGCGCTCTTGACCGTCTCCAGGCGGTCGGCCGCGAGTTCGTTGGCCGTGCCGAGCAGGCGCGAGTACGTGGTGGTATTGGCCATGCGCGCGACGAACATCGCCATGGCGAGCAGCGCGGCGCCAAGGATCATCAGCGCGACGACGGTCTCGACCAGCGTGAAGCCGGCGCGCGGGCGGGCGCTGGTGGTCATTGGAGTCCTCCCTGGACCCAGGTGCCGGCCTTCACGTTGTAGCGGTACCAGTCGGAGCGGCCGGTGGACTGCGTCAGGCGAATCGCGCGCCACGTGCGGTTGGGTCCGGCCGGGCTCGCGAGGTAGAGCTGCAGGTCGCTGCTGGCGGCGCCATCGCGGTGGAACGTGACGCTGGGCAGCGCGTTCAGGGAGCCGAGCTGCGCGCCGGAAACCGCCGGCGTGCCCGCGCTGTCCAGGCCGGTGACTGGCGTGGCGAAGGTCATGCCGTCCGACAGCGTGTACGTGCGCTTGTGCTCGCTGGACTGGATGATGCCGTCGTTGTTCGCATCCTCGAACGTCTTGAGGGCGCCGTTGACGGTGTCGATGGTGATCACGACGTCGTACTGCCGCAGGAGCGCCGTGCGCTGCGCCTGCATGAGCACGCTGCGCAGGTTCTGCACGGCCGCGTCGGCGCGGTACCTGGTGAGGTCCAGGCGCGGCAGGCCCATTGCCAGCATGAGGCCGATGAGCGTGAGCGCAATGACGATCTCGACGAGCGTGAATGCCGCGCCGGGCCGCGACGCGCGCAGGCGTCGCGGGGGCAGGCATGGGCGGGCAAGACGGGCGGAGTGTGGCATGGGCATTCCCGCTACGAGAATCACGCCCCGACGGTAACGGTCACGGTGACCGTTGGTGTCACGTTTCTGGCATTGCACATCACATTGTGTGACGTATGGTCTTGCACGTGACGGGAACGCGTTCCTAGAGTCCTAGGCGCACCGCCGGCGCCGCGAGCCGGCACGGACGCGACGCCCTCCTCCTCACCCCCAGACCATGAGCGTGATTGCCACGCTGTTGCCCCAGCCCGGGCGCCTGCAGCGCCTGCGCCTGGCAATTCGTGACCGCCACGAACTGGTGCCGTGCCAGGACTGGCCGGGGATGCGCGCGGCGTGCGAGGAACATCCGGTGCGCGTGGCGGTGATCGACCTGTACGCCACCGGGGACGCGAACTTCGAGGAGGTGCGCCGGCTCAAGCAACGCTGGCCGCGCCTCACGCTGCTCGCCTACTCGACGGTCACGCTCGAGCGGGTGCGCGACGTGTTCGATGCGGGACGGATCGGCATCGACGCGCTCATCCTGCCGGACCAGGACGACGCGCCGCGGCAGCTCCTGGCGCTCATCGAGCGCGCGGAGTCGCGGACACTCGGTGCCGAGGTGCGCCTTGCGCTCGAGGAGGTGGATCCGAGCGTGCGCGACGCGGTGCTGCTGTCCATCACGCGCGCCCACGAGCACCTGTCGCCCGCCGGCCTGGCCCGGCTGCTCGCCCTGCCGCGCCGCACGGTGAGCCAGCGCCTGAGCGCGGCGGGGTTTCCGCCGCCGCGCCGCCTGCTCACCTGGGGACGGCTCATTGTCGCCGCCAGCATGCTCGAGGATTCGTTCCGCACTGCCGACCGGGTTGCCGCAACCCTCGGCTTCCCGTCCGGCAGTGCGTTCCGGAACGTGTGCCAGCGCTACCTGCATTCGACGCCCGGCGACATCCGGCGGCGGGGCGGGGCGGCGTTCGTCGTGCGTTCCCTGCTGCGCCACGTGCGCCAAGCCCAGCAGCCCACCCGCACCGGGCGCTCGGCGTCCCGGTCGCCGGCGCTCGCCGTCTAGCCCATGATCCGCCCATCTTCCAGGAGTCCTGCAATGCGACGTCGCATTCCATCCCTCGGCATCCTGCTCGCGGCGTCGGCCGCGATGCTCGCGCTTGCGTGCGCGGAAACGAGCCCGACCGCCACGGTCGCGGGGGCCCGCGCCGCCGGCGACAAGGGCGCACTGCCCGGCGCCAACAGCCAGGGCGCGTGGGCATCCGGCACGGCTCCCGCGACGGCCAGCGGGCCACGGCTCCTGACGTGCCCGGCGCATCCCGCCGACTCCGTCACCGCGACGATTGGTGCCAGCGGCGGCACGATCGTCGTCGGCAACGATCAGTTGATCATCCCGGCGGGCGCGCTCAACCGCAACACCGTCATCACGGCGACCATTCCCGCCGACACGCTCGCCTCCATCCACTTCGAGCCGCACGGCCTGCAGTTCAAGAAGCCCGCCGGCCTCGTGCTCGGCACCAGCGGATGCGCCACCAACGGCCAGGCGCCGGACAACGTCGTGTACCTCGATGATTCCGGCAACATCCTGGAGACCATCCCGGCGCAGTACAGCAACTTCTGGCATACCGTCGCCGCGCCGATCCAGCACTTCTCCGTCTATGCCATCGCCTTCTAGGAGCGAGCAGTTCCCGTGCCCATGATGGCGCGTGAACGGGATTTCGGCCCCGACGCCGTGCTCGCCGCCGGCGAGGCGGCGGAACAACGGGGCGATTACCTCGAAGCCACGGCCGCGTACACCCGCATCGCAGAGGACGCCGATGCGGGGGTCGCCGCCGAGGGCTTCTTCCGCCTGGGGCGCGTGGCATGGCGCCAGGGCAAGTTCGACCGCGCGCTGGACGCGTACGGCCAGGCGCGCACGCGCGCTGAGCAGGCAGGACGCGACGACCTGGCCGCACGCGTGGAAAACGGCATCGGCGCGGTGCACTATGCGCGCGGCGAGTATGCGCAGGCGCGGGCGTCCTACCAGGTGGCAATGGAGCGGACGCGCGATCCGGTGCTCATCGGGCGGTTCCTGCTGAACCTGGGCGTGATCGCGAACATCGAGGGCGACCTGGAGAACGCGCTGTGGCACTACCTGCGCGCCCGCGCCCTGTTCCGCGACAACGGCGACCGCACCAGCGAGGCGCTTGCGCTGCACAACCTGGGCATGATCCACGCGGACCGCGAGGAATGGGACTCGGCGGCCGACGCCTACGGCCAGTGCCTCGTGCTCTGCGAGCAGCAGGGCAACCGGCAGATGATCGCCAACGTGCTCCTGAACGAATCCGAGGTCCTGGTTGCACGCCGCGACTTCACGGCCGCCGTGCGCAACTGCGAACTGGCCATGTCCATCTACACGGACATCGGCGACGAGGTGGGGCGGGGCGAAGCGCACCGCTGGCGCGGCTATGCGCAGCGCGTGGCGGGCGACCTCGAGGCCGCGGAGCGGTCGCTCAACGAGGCGGTGCTGGCCGGCCAGCGCCTGCGCGCGCGGCTGCTCGAGGCCGAGGCGTGCCGGGAAATGGCGGCGCTGCGCCGCGGGCACGCGGATGCCGCACGCTGGCGCGAGCGCGCCGTTGCGCTGTTCCGCGACCTGGGGGCCCGGCGGGAGCTGGACGCGATGGAGCGCGAAGCCGGCGAGTCGTGACCGCCCCCTGGTCCGCATTAGATTGAAGAGAAGCGCTTCCCTCAATCGGTGCGGCACCATGCCCCTGACCAGCTTTGCATCAATCCCGGACGATGCGCGCGTGTGGGTGTTCGCGAGCGACCGTCCGTTGTCCGTCGAGCAGGCGACGCCCATGCTCGCCGAGGTGGACGCATACCTGTCGCAGTGGAAGGCGCACGGCCAGCCCCTGCGCTGCGCGCGCGAGTGGACCGACGACCGCTTCCTCGTGATCGGCATCGATCCCACGGAGGAGCAGGCGTCCGGCTGCTCGATCGACGCGCTGTTCCGCCACCTTCGCGAGGTGGAGCAGGCCGCGGGCACGCGCCTCGTCGGCGGCGGGCGCGTGTTCTACCGCGACGTGCGCGGCGACATTCACTGCGTCACGCCGGCCGAGTTCGAGGCGCGTGCCGAACGCGGCGAGGTCACGCCGCGCACGACCGTGTTCGACACCAGCATCACGGTGGCCCGCGACTGGCGCACGCGCTTTGCGCGCCCCGCGTCCGAGTCGTGGACCGCGGACCTGCTCGCCGCTAGCTGAGCCAGCGGTCCAGGTGCTCGGCGACGAAGGCGTCGTCGCCGAGTCCGGGCCACGTCGCGCGCACGCGGGCGATCTCGCGCCGCTGGCCAGGCGACAGCGCCTCGCGTGGGTCCAGGCACCAGACCTCGCGCATCAACCCCTGCACGCGGAGCACCTCGTGAATGCCGGGGATGCAGCCGGCGAACGCGTGTGCCGCGTCGAAGATCGCGGCGTTGGCGGCGGTGAGCGCCGCACCCTCGGTGAGCAGGCCAGCCGGGATCGCTGCCTGCCGCCGCGCCTGCTTGATGCGCGCGAGCAACTCCACCGCGCGGCGCGTCCACACCGCCCATTGGCCGAGCAGCCCGCCGTCCATCCAGCGCGTGCGGATCGTGCCGCCCGCGGCAACGGGAAAGGGCGTCACCAGGTCATGAACGATGCTGTCGTCGTTGCCGGTGTACAGCGCGACGTCGTCGCGGCCGGCCTCGACGATCGCGCGGACAACGTCGTGCGTGGCGTAGCGGTTGAACGGCGCAATCTTCACCGCCCACAGGCTCGGCAGCTCCGCCAGCTCGCGCCAGAACTCCGCAGACAGGGCGCGGCCGCCCACTGCCGGCTGCAGGTAGAAGCCGAACACGGGCAGCACGTCGGCAATGGCGCGGCAGTGGTGCACCAGCTCGCGGTCGGTGGCGTCGCGCAGTGCCGCGAGGCTCACGAGTGCGACGTGAAAGCCCAGGGAGCGCGCGATGCGCGCTTCGGCCACGGCCTGCTTCGTGTCGCCTGAAACGCCCGCCACGAGCGCGAACGGTCGCGGCCGGTCGGCCAGTCGCTCGCGCACCGCGTTCGCGGCGAGCTCGAGCACCGGGCGGTACATGCCGTGCTCGCGGATGGCGAACTGCGTGGTGTGCACGCCCACGGCGACACCGCCCGCGCCTGCATCCACGTAATAGCGCGTGAGCGCCACCTGTCGCCGCTCGTCCAGCGTGCGGCGCGGCGTGAGCGCGAGTGGATGCGCGGGGATGACCTGCCCCTCGCGCAGGTGCGCGCGGATGTCGTTCACGGTCAGAACGCCCCGCTGCGCGACTCGAAGCGCGTCGCCTTGCCGAGCAGTGGCTGGCCGCGGCGCACCCACTCGGCGGTCCAGTCGAGCATCGTCGCGACGTCGGTTTCAGGCTCGCCAAGCAGTTGCTGCATGCGGGTCGTGCTGCTGAGCAACGCGTCGGCCGCCTCGATGCCGTCGAACTTCGGCTCGCGGCTGAGCCGGCGCCCGAGCTCCAGGGCCAGCGCGCGCACGGAGAGCGTGTCCGGGCCGGTGACGTTGACGACGCACGGCGGGGAGCTGGCGTGCGGCAGCAACTCGAGCGCCGCGCGGTTCGCGTCGCCCTGCCAGATGACGTTGACGAATCCCATGGCGAGCGGCACCGGCTCGCCGCGCCAGACCTTGAGCGCAAGGTCGGTAAGGACGCCGTACCGGAGCGCGATGGCATAGTTGAGCCGCATGATTGCCACGCGGGTCCCGCGGGATGCGGCGTACTCGAACACGCGCTCGCGGCCCAGGCACGAGGCCGCGTACTCACCGACCGGGGACGGCGCGTCGGATTCCCGCGAGCCGCCGGCCGTGCGCGGCGTGAGCGCGTACACGTTGCCCGTGGAGAAGGCGACGATGCGCGACGTTGCGTAGCGCTCGGCGCAGTGCGCCGGGACCACGACGTTCATCGTCCACGTGCGCGCAGGCGCATCGGTGGTGCCGAACTTCTGCCCGGCCATGAAGACGACGTTCGGGGCGTCGGGCAGCGCGCGCACCGCGTCGTGGTCGAGCAGGTCGCACCGGATGGTCTCGACGCCATGCGCCTGCAACTCGCGCTCGGCGCCTGGCGAGGAGAAGCGCGAGACCGCGATCACGCGGCGGCGTTCGTTCCCGTCCGCGATGCTTGCCGCGCGCCTGGCCATGCGCGTGAGCGTCGGACCCATCTTGCCGCCCGCGCCAAGCACGACGATGTCGCCCGGGCATCCGCGGAGCGCGGCCACCGTCCGCTCGCGCGGGGCGGACAGCCGGTCGTCGAGCTCGGCGACGTCGCGCGGCGCCTCGTCCGTCATCCGGTGGGAGCGGGCGGTTCGCCGGGGGCCACGGGAGGAGCCGGCGGCGCGGGCGGCGGTGCGTGCTCGTCGAAGTGCAGCGTCTTGTGGGTGCCGTCGCAGAACGGCTTCTTCCTGGACGCGCCGCAGCGGCAGAGCGAGATGCCCGGCTTGCCCGTGGGAATCTCGATGGGGTTGTTGTCACCGTCCACGAGCTCCACGTCGCCCGTGGAGAGGTCGATGAAGTACGATCCGTTGTGGCGGACCTTGATGCGCAGGGGCATGGGAAACCAGGTGAGGGTCAGGCGCGCACGAGATCGGGGCGCCAGTCGCGGACCTGCTTCTTGACGGCGTCCGCGGTGCGCAGCTCGCCGGCCAGGCAGCGCTCGACGAGCGCAGGAAGCTCGGCGTCGCTGGCAAAGCGCAGCCCGATGATCTGGTTGAGCGTCAGGTCGCCGATGCGCGGGCGCAGTTCCTGCGGGAGCACGGCGGTAAGGCGCAGGCGCATCTCGAGGCCGATCAGGCGATTCTGCACGATGAGCGTGGACGCGCGCGCGGCGAGCGCGAGCGCGACCAGCGCGACGGCAACGAGCACCGCCCAGCCCGTGTGCAGGCCCGGGCGACGCACGACGTCGGAGACGGCGACGGCGACGTTGAGCAGGAGGATGGGAACGGCGAAGAAGTGGTAGAGTGGAAAGTACCGGCGGTGGTTTGCGTACGTCTGGGCCTTGGGGGGCATGCGGGACCTCCGTGGGGGAATGCCGCGTGTGCTACGTGCGGGCGAGCGCGCGCTGCGCGTGCGCCTTGAGCCGCGCGACCATGGCGGTGAGCCCGGCCTCGCGGCCAGCCAGCCCGATGCCATCCATCATCGTGCGGACGAAGTCCGCCGGGACGGCCAGCGTGGTCTCGGGCGGCTGTTCGTTGATCGCCGAGAAGACGATGGCCAGGAAGGCGGCGATCGTGGGGGACTGGCGGACGTTCACGTCGGCGTAGAAGTGCATGACGCCGTCGTGGACCTCAGGAAACAGGTCCACGCGCGTCTGGCACTCGGGCACGGTGAAATCAGAGCGATCGAGCGCCTGGAAGCGCTCGGGCAGCGGCTCCAGCTTCTTCGAATAGTGCAGCAGGGCCTGCATCTTCTCCTCGCGGCCGAGGGCGGCGAACTGGCGCAGCACGCGGGCGATGGACGGTGGCAGCTCATGCGGGGGGGTGCCGTCGGTCATTCCCGAGATAAAACCAGCCGTGGAACGGGCGTCAAGTCGCGGGGAGGGAGTATGGCGCGACGCCGCGCGAGTGGCGAAGTTTTCGGCTGGAAGCCGCCCTTTCGCGCAGAAGGGGCCAGGTGTCACCGGGCCGCCGCCGGCCCCCAGCCCTTCCCGCCATGCCTGATTCCGCCAAGGTCACCTTCCACCGCTGGGACGAGATGCCCCGCGAGACCGTGACGCCGATGCTGAGCCGCCGCCTGATCACGGGCGATCGCATGATGCTCGCGCACGTGTACCTGACGCAGGGGTGCATCGTGCCCAAGCACCAGCACGAGAACGAGCAGTTTACCTACATCCTGGAAGGTGCGCTGAAGTTCTGGATTGGCGAGGACGAGAAGGAGGAAGTGATCGTGCGCGCCGGCGAGGTGCTGCACATCCCCTCCATGGTGTGGCACAAGGCGGAGGCACTGGAGGACACGCTCGACGTGGACATCTTCGACCCGCCGCGCCAGGACTGGCTGAACAAGACGGACGCCTACCTGCGGCGCTGACGATGGACCTGGGACTCAAGGGGCGGCCGGCGATCGTGTCGGCGGCGAGCCGCGGGCTGGGCTACGCGGTGGCGCACGAGCTGGCCAGCGAGGGTGCGCGGGTGGTGATCTGCGCGCGGAGCGCGGACGCCGTGCGCGAGGCCCGCGATCGCATCGCGGCGGAGACCGGCGCCGAGGTCCGCGCCGTCGTCGCCGACCTGGCCACGCTCGAGGGAATCGACGCCGTGGTGCGCGACGCCGAGCAGGCGTTCGGGCACGTGGACATCCTGGTGAACAACACCGGCGGCCCTCCGTCAGGCGCGTTCGAGTCGCTGCCGTGGGACAAGTGGCAGGCGGCAACGGACAGCCTGCTGCGCGGTACCGTGGAGATGACGCGCCGGGTGCTGCCCGGGATGCGGCAGCGGAAGTGGGGGCGCGTGCTCAACGTCACCTCCATTACGGTGAAGCAGCCGGTGGACGGGCTGATGCTCTCGAACAGCCTGCGCGCGGCGGTGACCGGGTTCGCGCGCACGCTGGCAACCGAGGTCGCGCAGGACGGCGTGACGGTGAACTGTATCCTGCCGGGGTACACACGCACCGAGCGCGTGGCCCAGCTCGCGGCGGCGACGGCCGAGCGCGAGCGGCTGACGGTGGAGCAGGTGAACGCGCGGACCGAGGCGCAGGTCCCGATGCGGCGCCTGGGCGAGCCGCGCGAGTTCGCGGCCCTGGCGGCGTTCCTCGTTTCCGAGCGCGCGAGCTACGTGACGGGGCAGTCGGTGGCGGTGGACGGCGGGTGGATCCGCGGGCTGTACTGAGTCACGCGGTCGTCTTCCGGAACCGGCGCACCGCCGCCGTGAACACCACCAGCCCGATGCCGAGCAGCGCCACGACCTGCGTCCACAGCGCGTTCCACCCCGCGCCCCGCAGCAGGACGCCGCGCACCACCTGCAGGTAGTACCGCAGCGGGTCGGCGTACGTGATGTACTGCAGCGCCGCCGGCATGTTCTCGATCGGGAACATGAACCCCGAGAGCATGATCGCCGGCAGGAAGAAGAAGAACATTACCATGAATGCTTCCTGCTGCGTGTTCGAGATCGTGGAAATCAGCAGCCCGATCCCGAGCCCGGTCAGGATGTAGGCGACGCTCGCCACGAACAGGAGCAGCGGGCTGCCGCGGAAGGGGATGTGGAACCAGAGCAGCGAGATCGCCAGGATCAGCACGAGGTCGGTCACGGCGACGAACACGGACGGCAGGGTCTTGCCCGCGATCAGCTCCACCGGCCGCAGCGGACTCACCATCAGCTGCTCCAGCGTCCCCAGCTCGCGCTCACGCACCACGGCCAGTGACGTGAGCAGCAGGCTCATGAGCATCACGATCGTGCCGATCACCGCCGGCACGTTGTACACGCGGCTTTCCAGGTTCTCGTTGAACCACGCGCGCACGCGGAAGTCCACGGGCACCGGAACGGCCCCGGCGGCGCCCTGCGCGGCGTGCTCCAGGCCCCATCGCGTGATGATCTGCGTCGCGTAGCCCAGCGCCACGTTCGCGGTGTTCGCCGTGCTGCCGTCCACCAGGAGCTGCACGTTCGCGCCGCGCCCGCCGTTGAGGTCGGACGAGAATCGCTGCGGGATCTCGAGCCCCACCAGCACGTCTCCGCGGTCCAGCGCGTCTGCCAGTGCCCTCGGCCGGTCCGACGCCTGCGTCACGTCGAAATACCCCGACGCGGTGAGCGACTGCACCAGCGCCCGTGACTCCGCGGTGTGGTCGTGGTCCACCACCATCGTCCGCGCGTGGCGCACGTCCGTGTTCACCGCGTAGCCGAAGATGAGCAGCTGCATGATCGGCGAGATGAACAGCAGTCGCCGCGCGCGGGGATCGCGGAAGGTCTGGCGGAACTCCTTGCGGAGCATCTCGCGCAGCCGGCGCACGTTCATCAGGCGCCCGATCACTCGATCTCCTTGTGGAAGGCCCGCACGGCGAGCGTGAGCCCGACGATCGCGTACAGCACCATCGCCGCCCCCTGCGGCCACAGCACCGCCGCACCCACGCCCTTGAGGAACACGCCGCGCAGCACGACCACGAAGTAGCGCGCCGGCACGATGGTCGAGAGCGCGCGCAGCACCCATGGCATCGCGCCCAGGTCGTAGATCAGTCCCGACAGCAGCAGCGACGGCAGGTACGTGGCGAGCATGGCGAGCTGGCTTGCCAGCAATTGCGTCTTGACCGCGGCGCTGATGAAGATGCCGAGCCCGAGCGTGCCGAGCAGGAAGAAGGTCGCGAGGGCGGCGAGCAGCAGCGGGTTCCCGCGGAAGGGCACGCCGAACACCGTGATCCCCAGCAGCACCGCCGCCGTCACGTCAATCAGCCCGATGGCCATGTACGGCACGAGCTTGCCCGCGATCACCTCCAGCCGGTGCACCGGCGTGGCCGCGAGCTGCTCCATCGTGCCGCGCTCCCACTCGCGCGCCACGGTGAGCGAGGTGAGCATGGTCGCCAGCACCATCATGATCACCGCCACCAGCCCCGGCACGATCATGTTCGCGCTCTCCAGCGCCTCGTTGTACCACACGCGGCTCCGGATCTGCAGCGACGACACGCGCGGCACGGCCGAGAGCTGCGCCCCGGGCGAGTACGCCGCCACGATCGCGGTCGCGTAGTTGATCGAGATGGACGCGGTGTTCGCATCCGCGCCGTCCACGATCGCCTGTACCGCGGCAGGCCGTGTCGCCGCCAGGTCCCTCGAGAACCCGCGCGGGATCACCAGCGCCATGCGCACGCGGCCGCCGGTGAGCAGCGGATCGATGTCCGACTCGCGCGTGGGCCGCGCCACGACGTGGAACCAGCCCGCCGACTCGAACGACTCCACCAGCGCGCGGCTCTCCGCGGTGTTGTCGCGGTCCAGCACCGCGAGCCGCACGTCCTTCACGTCAAAGCTGATCACGTAGCCAAAGAACACGACCATCGCCGCGGGCACGACGAAGGCCATGACCATGCTGCGCGGGTCGCGCCGGAGCTGCAGCGCCTCCTTGCGGGCGATGGCCCAGAATCGGCGGAAGCTGAGCGGCACGGCGCTACCCTTCCACCGCGCCGCCCTCGCGGCGCACGAGCGAGACGAACACGTCTTCCAGCGACGGGCGGACCGGTGACACGCGGTCACAGCGCAGCCCCTCGCGTGCGAGCAGCGCGGGCAGGTCGCGCGCCTCCGCCTCCGGATCCGACACCACCACGTGCACCGCGCGCCCGAACATCGCGGCCTCCACCACGCCCGGGGCGTGCTGCAGCGCCTGCACGGCCGCCGGCCCGTCGTCGGTGGCGAGTTCCAGGATCGGCTCGGCCATCTCCGCGCGCAGCCGTGCCGGCGTGTCGAGCGCGATCAGCCGGCCGCGGTTCATCAGCGCCAGCCGGTCGCAGTACTCGGCCTCTTCCATGTAGTGCGTGCTGACGAAGATCGTCGTGCCCTGGGCCGCGAGCGCGTGGATGAGTTCCCAGAACCGGCGGCGTGAGAGCGGATCCACGCCGGACGTCGGCTCGTCCAGGAAGAGGATCGGCGGCTCGTGCAGCACGGCGCAGCCGAGTGCCAGGCGCTGCTTCCAGCCCAGGGGCAGGTGCGCCGTGAGCTGCGTGCGGTGCTCGGTGAGCCCGGCCATCTGCAACACCCAGTCGCGTCGCGCCGCCATGCGCGCGAGCGGCACGTCGTACAGGCCGGCAAAGAAGTCGATGTTCTCCTCGACGGTCAGGTCGCCGTACAGCGAGAAGAGCTGCGACATGTAGCCGATGCGCTGCTTGATCAGCTCGGCGCTGGTGCGGATGTCCAGCCCGGCCACGGATCCCTCGCCTGACGACGGCGCGAGCAGGCCGGTGAGCATCTTGATTGTCGTCGTCTTGCCGGCGCCGTTCGGGCCGAGGAAGCCGAAGACCTGTCCCGTGGGCACGGTGAACGACACGCGGTCCACTGCCACGAAGTCGCCGAATCGGCGCGTCAGCTCGCGGACCTCCACGGCGGTGGTCACGGCGCGGTCACCTCGGTGCGCGCCGACGCGAGGTCAATGAACACGTCCTCGAGCGACGGCGGCAGCGGTGCGGCCTCGTGCACCTGCACCTGCGCGGCCTCGAGCGCGGCGGCCACGGCCGGCCAGTCGCGCGCGGCATCGTCGAGCGTCGCGTGGATCGTGTCGCCGAACGGCGCCGACCGGTGGACGTGCGGCGTCCCCTCCAGCACGGCCAGCGCACGGCGCGTGTCGGAGACGCGGATGTCCATCAGGCGCCCCTCGAGCCGCTGCTGCAGCGCCACCGGCGTGTCGAGCGCCACGATGCGCCCGTGGTCCAGCATGGCCACGTGGTCGCACCGCTCGGCCTCGTCCATGTACGCGGTGGAGACGACGACGGTCACGCCGTGCGCGACCATCTCGTGCAGGATGAGCCAGAGGTCGCGGCGCGAGATCGGGTCGACGCCGAACGTCGGCTCGTCGAGCAGCAGGATCTCCGGCTCGTGCACCAGCGCGCAGCAGAGTCCCAGCTTCTGCTTCATCCCGCCGGAGAGCTGCCCGGCCAGCCGATGCTCGAACGGGCCGAGGTTGGAGAAGTGGTACAGCCGCTCGATGCGCGCCGGGCGCTCGCGCCTGGGTACGCGATAGAGGTCGGCGTAGAACTCGATGTTCTCGCGGACGGACAGATCCGCGTACAGCCCGAAGCGCTGCGACATGTACGCGATGTGGTGCTTCACGCCCTCGGGGTCGCGGGCGACGCTCACCCCACGCACGAGCGCGTCCCCCGCGGTGGGGCGGAGCACGCCGGCGAGCATGCGCAGCGTCGTCGTCTTGCCGGCGCCGTCCGGGCCCACGAGCCCGAACAGCTCGCCCCGCGCGACGTCGAACGCGAGCGCGTCCACGGCGACGGTCGTGCGGAAGGTGCGCGAGAGCCCGCGCACGGACACGGCGGCCGCGCCGTCCAGTCCCGGCGTCACGTTCGCGGGCGTCGTCATCGCAGGGCGCGGATCAGGGCGCGCCGGCGGGCGCGAGCTGCACGTCGGCCGGCATGCCCGGCTTGAGCGCGAGCGCCGTGTCGCCGGCAATGCGTACCTTGACCGCGTACACGAGCTTCACGCGCTCTTCCGTGGTCTGCACGTTGCGCGGGGTGAACTCGGCCTGGCTGGCGATGAACGACACCGCGCCGTCGTACGTGCGGCCGGGATACGTGTCGGTCGTGATGGACGCGCGCTGCCCCAGGTGGACGGACGCGAGCCGGTTCTCGGCGACGTAGATGCGCACCCAGCGGTCGCCGGCGTTCATGACGGTGAGCACGGGCGCGCCGGCGGGCACGGCCTCGCCCAGCTCGCGGTCCCGCACCGTGACGATTCCGTCGAAGGGGGCGACGATCACCGCGTACGCAAGCGCGGCATCGGCCTGGTGCACCGCGGCCTGCGCCTGCGCGACCGCTGCCCGCTGCGCATCGACGCGTTCCTGCCGCGGCCCGGCGGCCACGAGCCGGAGCTGCTGCGCCGCCTGCTCCCTGGAGCTCCGGGCGACATCGAGCGCGGCCTGCGCCTTGTCGAACGCCTGGCGTGACACCGCGAGCGTGCGGACGAGTTGCTGCATGCGATCGTAGTCACGTTGCGCGTCAGCCAGCCGGGCCGTGGCGATGCTGTCGGCCTCGCGCGCCTGCGCGAGCTCCTCCGGGCGCGGGCCGTGCTCCAGCTCGGCCAGGCCGGCCTGCGCCGCCGCGAGGGCGGCGCGCGCCTGCGACTGGCGCGCGAGCAGGTCGTCGCGGTCCAGGAAGGCGAGCGTGTCGCCGGCGCGCACGCGGTCGCCTTCGTGCGGCACGATGCGTGCAATGCGCCCGGCCACCTGGAAGCCGAGGTCGGCCTGCGTGGCCTCCACAGTGCCGGAGGCGGACGTGCCATCGGCGGTGCCGCGCGAGCACGCCGCGGCAAGGAAGAGCACGCTCGCGGCGAGCGCGGTGGCGGCGGAACGTGCGCGATGCGTGGTCATGCGGAAATCCCCTGATGATTGTCGAGCGTGCGACGCACGCTCTCGGCCACGTGGTCCACGACGCGCGCCCACTGGCGCGGGGACTGCGGGTCGATGTCGAGCGCGTCGCGGATGATGCGTGCCGCGGAGCGGAGGAAGAACGCCTGGGAGATGGCGCTGAGCGCGAGCAGCACGGGGTCGCCGTCGCGGATGGAACCGTCGCGCTGGCCCTCGCGGACGAGCGCGGCGAGCGTGCCGACGTTGCGCTTCATGAGCCGCGCGATGGGCGCGGGCAGCGCACGGTCGCTGGCGAGCTCGCGAAACAGGAAGGCCGGCGCCTCGGGATGCTCGCCCAGGTAGGCGAGCCCGGCGCGCAGGGCGGCCACGATGCGGTCGAGCGGGGGGCCGGGCTGCCTCGCGGCCTCGGCGATGCGTTCGGCGAATGGCTCGGCGACCGCGGAGAGGGTGGCGTGGTAGAGGGCCTGCTTGGAGCCGAAGTAGTAGGTGACGGCGCCGAGGTTGACGTGCGCGCGGGCGGTGAGGTCGCGGACGGACGTGCCGTCGTAGCCGTGGCGGCGGAAGAGGTCGCGGGCGGCGGCCAGGAGGCGGTCAGGGGCGGGTGAGGCCGGATTCATACGGTCGTATGATTTCATACGACCGTATGAAAGTCAATAGGGGGACCGGGAACGGCGAAAAACCCCGGATGTGGGATGGCAGATGGGGGATTCGGGATGCGGGACCAGGAATACGGGAAGCGCCGGGCGCCCATCGCGGGGCGCCCGGCGCTGGTGCGGCGGTGCGACGCGGCGGCTACGCGTGTA
>DASZRI010000328.1:0-6245 GCA_035549215.1 Gemmatimonadaceae bacterium
GGCACGTGCCGTGGCTTCCGCCGTCGCACGGGCCGATGAACCCGTGCGCGTGCGCGGCGTGCCGCCGGGCATCCTCACCGATGCCGTGGCGCTGGAGCGCGCCGGATGGACGGCGCTGACCGTGAGCCGCGCGTCTGCGGCGACGCTGGCGCGAATCCATACGCCGCGCGATTCCGTAGGATGCCTGCAGGGACGCGGCATCGGCGATGCGGCCATGCTGCTCGCGGCACTCGCAACGGAATTGGCGGCATGGCCATCCTCATCCTCGCAATCGTCCTCGCCGGCGCGCTCTTCCTGATCCCGCTGGGGCTGCCCGGCACGTGGCTCATGGTGGCGGCGGCACTCGGCTACCAGCTCCTCGTGCCGCTCGGGGGCATCGGCATCCTCACGGTCGCGGGCACGGCGGTCGTGGCCCTGATCGCGGAGCTGCTGGAGTTCTCCCTCGCGGCGCGCTATACGCGGCGGTACGGTGGGTCGCGGCGCGCGGGGTGGGGGGCGATCCTGGGCGGGCTCGTGGGCGCGTTCGTGGGCGTGCCGGTGCCCGTGGTCGGGCCGGTGATCGGCGCATTCCTGGGGGCGTTCCTGGGCGCGCTGGTGGCCGAATACACCGTGGCGGCGGACCATCGGGCGGCGGCGCGCGTGGCCACCGGTGCGCTGATGGGCCGCGTGGCCTCGGCGGCCATGAAGGTGGCCATCGGGGCGGTGATGGCGGCGTGGATCATCATCGCGGCCGTCACCTGACCCGCGTTGACACCGCCTTCGCGCGGAGTAGATTCAGTCAACGCCCCGGGCAACTCCGGGGCGTTTTTCATTTTCCACGGGGCCAGGGCCCGGGAATCGCATGTTCGAGCAGAATCGACGCACGGTGGTGGTCGTCGGCGCCCAGTGGGGCGACGAGGGCAAGGGGAAGCTGGTGGACGTGCTCGCCGAGCGCGCGGACTGGGTGGTGCGCTACCAGGGCGGCGCGAACGCCGGCCACACCGTGGACCTGGGGAGCACGCACTTCGTGCTGCAGCAGATCCCGAGCGGCATCCTGCACCCGGGAGTCCGCTGCGCCATCGGCAACGGCGTCGTGCTCGACCCCGAGACCCTGTTCAAGGAAATCGACGGGCTGGTCCAGAAGGGCGTGGACGTCGAGGGGCGCCTGTACGTGAGCGACCGCGCGCACCTCGTGCTGCCGTACCACAAGCTGGTGGACGCAGAGAGCGCGGCGAGCCAGGCCATCGGCACGACGGGGCGGGGGATCGGCCCGGCCTACGAGGACAAGGTGGCCCGTCGCGGCGTTCGCGTGCTGGACCTGCGGCACCGCGACCGCCTGCAGCCGCTGGTGCAGCAGGGCGTGGACCATGCCAACGCGCAGCTTGCGCGCTTCGGCAGCAGCAAGCGCGTGACGTGCGACGAGACGCTGGCGCTGCTCGACCACCTGGCCACGCGGCTCCTGCCGCTGGCGGAGGACGTGGGGCTCGTCATCCATCGCGCGATGTCGAACGGCGCTGCCGTCCTGCTCGAGGGCGCGCAGGGATCGCTGCTGGACATCGACCACGGCACGTACCCGTTCGTGACGTCGAGCAATACGACGTCCGGCGGCGCGGCGATCGGCGCGGGCATCGCGCCCACCGCGATCAAGGCGGTGCTCGGCGTGGTGAAGGCGTACACGACGCGCGTGGGCAACGGCCCGCTGCCGACCGAGATGGAGGAGCCGGTGGCGCAGCAGATGCGCACGCTGGGCAACGAGTTCGGTGCGGTGACGGGCCGCCCGCGGCGCTGCGGCTGGTTCGATGCCGTCGTCGTGCGGTACGCGGCGCGCATCAACGGCCTCACCGACCTGGCCGTCACCAAGCTCGACGTGCTCGACACGCTGGACAAGCTCGCCATCTGCACCGGGTACGAGTACGAGGGCGAGGTGCACACCGAGTTCCCGGCCGACCTCACGGCCCTGGAGCGCGTGACGCCGCGCTACGAGTGGCTCGACGGATGGAAGCGCGACACGTCGGGCGCGCGCACGCTGGCCGAGCTGCCGTCGGAGGCGCGCCGCTACCTGGATCGCATGCAGGAAGTGGTCGGCGCGCCGATCACGTACGTGAGCGTCGGCACGCGCCGCGACCAGATCATCGGCCTGGAGTGAGCGTGGGCGTCACGGGGGCGGCATCCGGTCGGGTGGACCTGCTGATCGTCGGCGCCGGCCCCTGCGGGCTGGCGGCCGCGATCTCGGCCCAGCGCGCCGGGCTGTCGGCCGTGGTGCTGGACGCGCATGTCGTGGCCAGCACCATTACCCACTACCCGACGTACGTGCGGTTCTTCTCGACCGCGGAGAAGCTCTCGCTGGGCGGGCTGCCGTTCATCATCGCCACGGAGAAGCCGACGCGGCGCGACGGGCTGGCCTACTACCGCGCCGCGGTGCAGCACTTCGGGCTCACCGTGCGCCAGTACGAGCGCGTGGATCGCATCGAGGGCACGTACGGCGCGTTCCGCGTGCACTCCACGCCGCGCAACGGCGAGCCCCGCGTGACGGAGGCGGGCGCGGTCGTGATCGCGACGGGCTACTTCGGCTCGCCCAACCGGCTGGCCGTGCCCGGCGAAGAGCTGCCGCACGTCTCGCACGTGTACCGCGAGGGGCACGAAGGCTTCCAGCAGGACGTGGTCGTCGTGGGCGGCGGCAACTCGGCCGCCGAGGCCGCGCTGGACCTGTGGCGCTCGGGGGCGCGGGTCACGCTGGTGCACTTCGGCCCGACGTTCGACAAGCGCATCAAGCCATGGGTGCTGCCCGACTTCGAGAATCGCGCAAAGGAGGGGAGCATCGCCGTGCGGTGGAACGCGCGCGTCGAGCGGATCACGCGCGATGCGGTGGAGGTGGCGACGCCGCAGGGACGCGAGGCGATCCCGGCCACGCTCGTGTACGCGATGACCGGCTTCGCGCCGAACACCGACCTGCTGCGCGGCGTCGGTGTCCCGATCGACCCGGACACGGGCATCCCGGCGCACGATCCCGACACCCTGGAGACGAGCGTGCCGGGGGTGTTCATCGCCGGCGTCGTGGTCGCGGGGTTCGACGCGAACAAGGTCTTCATCGAGAACGGCCGCTATCATGGCGACCGGATCGTGGCGCGGCTGCTCGGCCGTCCCGTCCCGCCGCCGCCCCGCCTGAGCGCCGAGCTCGATTCCTGAGTAGGTTACAACTTCGCCGGTCCCTCCTCGCGGAGGCGGGGCGGCGGTCCATCACTCCAACAGGTCCCGGTCTCGTCGTATGGCGTCCAGCACGCACCCCGATGTCATGGACAAGCTCGTGTCGCTGTGCAAGCGGCGCGGATTCATCTTCCAGTCTTCCGAGATCTACGGCGGCACGGGATCGGTGTGGGATTACGGCCCGCTGGGCGTGGAGCTGAAGAAGAACCTCAAGGACCGCTGGTGGCACGCGATGGTGCGCGCGCGCAGTGACATCGAGGGGCTGGACGCGGCGATCCTGATGCATCCGCGCGTGTGGGAGGCGAGTGGCCACGTGGCCGGCTTCACCGACCCGCTCGTGGACTGCCGCAACTGCAAGAAGCGCTTCCGCGCGGACGACGCGCGCATCAAGGGGACGCCGGGCACGCCCGACGCGCAGTGCCCCGCCTGCGGCATGAAGGGCACGCTGTCCGAGGCGCGGCTGTTCAACCTCATGTTCAAGACGTTCATGGGGCCGGTGGAGGACAGCGCCTCCGTGGTGTACCTGCGCCCCGAGACCGCGCAGGGCATCTACGTGAACTTCCTGAACGTGCAGCAGTCCACGCGCCAGAAGGTGCCGTTCGGCATCGCGCAGATCGGCAAGGCGTTCCGGAACGAGATCACCCCCGGGAACTTCATCTTCCGCACGCGCGAGTTCGAGCAGATGGAGATGCAGTTCTTCGTGGATCCCGACGGCGACCACATGCAGTGGTTCGAGTACTGGAAGGCGCAGCGCATGGCGTGGCACCGCTCGCTCGGGCTGCAGGAGGCGCGCCTGCTGTTCCACCAGCACACGAAGGAAGAGCTGGCGCACTACGCGCGCGCCGCGTTCGACATCCAGTTCGACTTTGGCGGCACGCTCGGCTTCCAGGAGATCGAGGGCGTGCACCACCGCGGCGACTTCGACCTCGGGCGCCACCAGGAGTACTCGGGCAAGAAGCTCGAGTACTTCGACCAGCCGAACAACCGGCGCTACGTGCCGTTCGTGATCGAGACCTCCGTGGGCGCCGACCGCACGCTGCTGGCGCTGCTCGTCAACGCGTACCGCGAGGAGTCGGTGGAGGGCGAGGAGGAGGGGCGCACGGTGCTCGGCCTGCACCCGTCGCTGGCGCCGGTGAAGGCGGGCGTGTTCCCGCTGGTGAAGAAGGACGGCATGCCGGAGTTCGCCGAGAAGCTCTGCGCCGAGCTGCGCGCGTCGTTCCCGGTGTTCTACGACGAGTCCGGCGCCATCGGCCGCCGCTACCGCCGCCAGGACGAGATCGGCACCCCGTTCTGCATCACGGTGGACGGGCAGACGATGGCCGACGGCACGGTGACCATCCGCGACCGCGACACGCTGGCGCAGGAGCGCGTCGCCGCCGACCGCGTGCGGCAGGTCGTCCTCGAGCGGCTGGGCGTGTGAGCGAGCTCTCGCTCGATCGCCTGCGCCGCGACGGGCAGGCGTTCATGGAGGCCATCTCGCGCGAGTTCTACCTCGCGCACTCCGGGCACAAGGCGACGGCGGAGCTGCAGCCGCTGTACGACCGGTACGGCGCGATCATGAGCGACGAGTCGCTCGCGCTGGTGCTCGAGGCCTTTCGTGCCGCGCCCGACGGCAGCGAGGAGCAGCGCGGGCTGCGGCTGCTGCTCGACTGGCAGGCGGAATCGCAGGCGTCGCGCGAGCTCGCGGCGCTCGATGAGCGCGAGATCGCCTGGGAAGCCGAGGCGATGCTCACGCTGCCCGACGGCTCGCGCGTGCCCTTCCAGCGCGCCGCCATCGACATGGCGAACAGCACCGACCGGGCGCACCGACTTTCCCTCGAGGCGGCGCGGGCGCGGCTGGTCGAGGCCGAGCTCGCCCCGCTGCGCATGGAGCACTTCCAGCGCGAGCGCGAGATCACCGAGCGGCTGGGGCTGGCCAGAGGGTACAACGCCACCTTCGACCTGCTGAGCGGCGTGCCACTGATGGACCTGCGCGGACAGTGCGAGCAGTTCCTGCGCGACACGCAGCACATCTGGGACGAGGTGTACCCCGAGTTCGTGAAGCGCGAGCTGGGCATCGCGCCCGGCGATGCCACGCGGGCCGACGCGCTGGCGCTGATGCGCGGGCGGCAGTACGACGCGGCGTTCCCGTGGGAGGCGATGCAGCCGCAGATCCTGGGGCAGGTGCGCGAGTCCGGCATCTCGCCCGACGCGGACGGGCGCATCACCTTCGACACCGGGGAGCGGGAAGGGAAGCGCTCGCGCGCCTTCTGCTCGCCGGTGCGCGTCCCCGACGAGGTGTACCTCGTCCTGCGCCCGCACGGCGGGCAGGCCGACTGGAGCACCTTCCTGCACGAGCTGGGGCACGCGCTGCACTTCGCGTACATGGCGCCCGACCTCGCGTTCGAGTATCGCTGGCTGGGCGACAACTCGGTGACCGAGGGGTACGCGATGCTCTTCGACCACCGCCTGCACGATGCGCGCTGGCTGGCACGCTACACGCAGCTCGGCACGGCCGACATCGCGCGGTTCCTGCGCAGCGCGGGGTTCGAGGAGCTGCAGTTCCTGCGCCGCTACTGCGCCAAGCTCATCTACGAGACGCAATTGTACGGCGGCGACGTGGCGTGGAGCGCGCTCCCCGACCTGTACGTGCAATTGCTCACGGGCGCGACCACGTTCCGCTACTCGCGCGCCGACGCGTTCGTGGACGTGGACCCGCGCTACTACGCGGCCCGCTACCTGCGTGCGTGGCAGCTCCAGTCGGTGCTCGCCGAATCGCTCACCGAGCGCTTCGACGAGGACTGGTGGCGCAACCCGCGCTGCGGCCCGTGGATGGTGGAGCACCTGTTCGGGCACGGCCAGCGCGAGCTGGCCCACGAGCAGGCCCAGCGCGTGGCCGGCCGCACGCTGGGCTTCGCCCCGCTGGTGCGCGCCATCGAGCGCATGCTCGGATAGTCACGAAGTACCGGGCGCGCGCACGGCGCGCGGCCCGATCATCGCCAGGAGATGCCCATGTCAAAGCCCATCGCCCTGATCACGGGTGCGTCGCGCGGCATCGGCCGCGCCATTGCCCTGCGCCTCTG
>DASZRI010000329.1:0-1976 GCA_035549215.1 Gemmatimonadaceae bacterium
AGCGGCGCGTGCTCCTTGCGCGCCAGCTCCGGGTCGCGCACGAGCAACTCCGCGGCGGCGCCGCGCGCCCGCACGCTCAGCTCGGCGTCCCGCTCGATGGGATCCGCCACCCGGAACGTGGGCACCCCGCTCTGCCGCTCGCCGAACAGGTCGCCCATGCCGCGCAGCCGCAGGTCCGCCTCGGCGATGCGGAACCCGTCCTCGGTGTCCACGAAGATCTCCAGCCGCTCGCGCGCCTCCGGGCTCACGTCGCCCAGCAGGATGCAGTAGCTCTGCTCCGCGCCGCGCCCCACGCGCCCGCGCAACTGGTGGAGCTGCGACAGCCCGAAGCGCTCGGGATGCTCGATGAGCATGATCGTGGCGTTGGGCACGTCGATGCCCACCTCGATGACCGTGGTCGCCACGAGGATGTCGATCGCGCCGTCGCGAAAGCGGCGCATGGTGTCGTCGCGCTCGTCGGCCGGGATGCGCCCATGCAGCAGCGCGACGCGCCGGTCCGCGAACGGGCCGGTGCGCAGCGCCTCGAACATCGTCGTCGCGGCCTTGAGGTCCGTCTTCTCCGACTCCTCGATGACCGGGTACACGATGTACGCCTGCCGGCCCCGGGCCAGTTCGCGGTCGATGAACTGCAGGACGCGCGCCCGCCCCGACTCCGGGCGCAGCGCCGTGCTGATCGGCTGGCGCCCGGGCGGTCGCTCGTCGAGCGTGCTCAGGTCCAGGTCCCCGTAGAGCGTGAGCGCGAGCGAGCGCGGGATGGGCGTGGCCGACATCAACAGCACGTCGGGCATCTCGCCCTTGGCCGACAGCGCCTTGCGCTGCTCGACGCCGAAGCGGTGCTGCTCATCGATGGCCACGAAGCCCAGTCGCGCGAACTCCGTGGCCTCCTGCACCAGCGCATGCGTGCCGATCACGAGCTCCGGGCGCTCGTCCGCCAGCGACGGCTCGGCGTGCGCGAGGCGCTTCGCGATGGCCTTGCGCTCGCGCGCCGGCAGGCTGCCGGTGAGGAGGAGCGGCGCGATCCCCAGCGGGCGCAGCAGATTTGTGATATTGCGGTGGTGCTGCTCGGCCAGCAGCTCCGTGGGCACCATGAGCGCAGCCTGGTAGCCGTTCTCCAGCGCCAGCAGCGCGGCAAAGAGCGCGACGATCGTCTTGCCGCTGCCCACGTCGCCCTGCAGCAGCCGATGCATGCGATGGTCGCTGCACATGTCGCCCACGATCTCGCGCAACGCACGGCCCTGCGCGCCGGTGAGCTGGTACGGCAGCGACGCACGCAGCGCCGTGGTGAGCTCGCGCTTGTTCTCGAAGCGGATGCCGCGGCGCTCCTCGCGCGCCAGCGTGCGCGCGCGATGGTGCAGCAGGTGCACGAAGAACAGCTCCTCGAACGCCAGCCGGTCGCGCCCGCGCATGGCCTCGGCCAGCGTCGCCGGCCGGTGCACCATGCGCAGCGCGTCGCCGATCGGCGCGACGCCCGCCTCGCGCAGCAGGTCGGCCGGGAAGTACTCCGTCACCTGCGGGAGCAGCTCGTCCAGGTGCTGGTCGATGATCGCGCGGATGACCTTGAACGACAGCCCCTCGGTGGCGGGATACACCGACAGCACGCGCCCCCTGGCCGTGCCCGAGTCCTCGGCGCCGAGGTTGATGAACTCGCGCGGGGCGAGCTGCCGGCCGTGGTAGAAGCGCACCGTCCCGCTGGCGAGGAGCACGTCGCCCTTGGAGATCACGCGATCCAGGAAGGGCTGGCCAGGCCACGCGACCTCGATCATGCCGCTCTCGTCCTGCAGCACGGCCTGGAAGATGCGCAGCCCCTTGCGCGTGGGCAGCACGCCCTTGGACACCACGCGCCCGATGACGGTAGCGTCCATCCCGACCTGGAGCCCGGCGATCGGCGAGATGGTGCTCGCGTCCTCGTACCGGTGCGGGATGTGGTACAGCAGGTCGCGCGCCGTGGTGATCCCCAGCTTCCGCAGCGCCGCCGC
>DASZRI010000330.1:0-9448 GCA_035549215.1 Gemmatimonadaceae bacterium
TCGCCGTCCCAGATCCAGCGACGATACGCTGGCAGGCGCGGGACGGTCGATCCGTCGGGAAGCACCACCGCGGGCCCGTTCGCCTCGCGGTCCACCTGCGCCGCGAGGAAGGCGGCGGGATCGTGCGCAATCTGCGCCAGCTCCTCATGCGCCGCCTCGGGACGCTGGGTGTCCGGCGACCAGCCGCGCTCGAGCGCCTCGACGTATCCGGGCAGGAATTCCGCTGAAGGCCAGACCAGGTCCATGACGTCAGCGGGGCTCATGCACCGCGTCCGCCACGCGGCGGGCCGCCTCGGCCCGCCGGGCGAGCAGGATGGAGCCGGCGGCCGCGGCCCACGCCACGCCCCACATCACGCCGCTTCGCACCACGGCTCGCAGCCCACGGGATCTGTCTTCAGTCATGGCTCCGCCCTAGCAGGAGAAACCTGCGCGCCAACTACTTTGCGTTGTAAAGTCGCCCGGCCTGCCACGCTCCGCAAGGTCCACGGGGCGGCATTTTCGCCCGGAGTGGCTATCTTTACAGCATGTCACGTTCCACTGCGCCTGTCCGCACGCCCTGGTGGTGGCCCTCGTCCTGAGCGGCCCGCCAGCGCACATCCACTGACTGCGCACTGTCCCGGGGTCGCTCGCCATCGAGCGGCCCTTTCGCGTTTCGCCCGGTGTCGAGCTGACCTCGTCCACACTTCGAGGAGCATCGCACCATGTCCACCATCCTGTCCGCACACCCACGCGCCGACGCCGACCACGTCGCGGTCAGCGCGCGCGACGTCGTGCTCACCGGCGACCGGCCCACCGGCCCGCTGCACCTCGGTCACTATGCCGGGTCGCTGCGCTCGCGCCTTGCCCTGCAGGGCCGGTGCGCGCAGACCCTGCTCATCGCCGACCTGCAGGCGCTCACCGACTCCAGCGGCCGCGCCGCGCACGTCGCGCAACATGTGCCGGAGGTCGCGCTCGACTACCTCGCCGTCGGCATTGACCCGGCGCAGACCACCATCGCGGTGCAGTCACGACTCGGCGCGCTCGCCGAGCTCACGGTGCTGTACCTGAACCTCGTCAGCGTCGCGCGCCTCGAGCGCAACCCGACCGTGAAGGCGGAGGTCGCGCTGCGCGGCTTCGAGCGCAACATCCCCGCGGGATTCCTCTGCTATCCCGTCAGCCAGGCCGCGGACATCACCGGCTTTCGCGCGACGCTCGTGCCCGTCGGCGAGGACCAGCTCCCGATGATCGAGCAGGCGAACGAGATCGTGCGACAGGTGAACCGCCTCGCGGACACCCCCGTGCTCCCGGAATGCCGGGCGCTGCTCTCCAACACGCCGCGCCTGCCCGGCGTGGACGGCCGCAAGGCCAGCAAGTCCGTGGGCAACGCGATACCGCTCGGCGCCACCCCCGACGAGATCCACCGGCTGGTGCACGCGATGTACACTGATCCCGCGCACGTCCGCGCGTCGGACCCCGGACGCGTCGAGGGCAACGTCGTCTTTGCCTACCTCGATGCGTTCGACCCGGATCCCAGCGCCGTGAATGAACTCAAGGAGCGCTACCGCGCCGGCGGCCTCGGCGACGTGCAGCTCAAGCGCCGGCTGGAAGCGGTGCTCGAGGCGCTGGTTGCCCCGATCCGCGCGCGCCGTGCCGAGCTCGCGCGCGACCGCGCCTACGTGATGGGCGTCCTGCGCGAGGGGAGCGAGCGCGCGAGCGCCGTCACCGAGGCCGTGCTGCGCGACGTGCGCGCCGCGTTCGCGCTGGAGTCGTATTCCATCGCCGTGGAACAGGACGTCAGTGCGCCGCCCGCTTCACCAGCTCGGTGATTCGCGTCTCGTCCGCAGGCGTCAGCTCGTGCAATGCGAACGCCGTCGGCCACATGGTTCCGTCGTCCAGCGCGGCCTTGTCGCTGAAGCCGAGCGTCGCGTACCTCGACTTGAACTTCTGCGCGGCCTGGAAGAAGCAGACCACCTGGCCGTCCCGGGCGTAGGCCGGCATTCCGTACCACAGTCGCGGCGCGAGTTCCGGCACCGCAGCGCGCACCAGCTCATGCACGCGCCGAGCCATCGCACGGTCCTTCGGCGGCAGCTCGTCGATCTTCGCCAGCACCATGCCCTCATCGCTCTCGCTTCCTGGGCGTGACCGTGCGGCCTTCAGTTCGCGGGCGCGCTCGCGCATCGCGGCGCGCTCCTCGGCGGTGAATGTCGCGGACTCCTTGGCCCTCTTCGCTGCTCCGCGCACTGGCTTGCGGGCTGGTTTTCGTGAAACCATGACGTCCCCCCTGGGTGGACTCCCGCCTCACCCCTTCCGCGGCGAAGCGATCGTGTAGCGGAACCCGTCGGGATCACGCAGCCGGAAGGCGCGCTTCCCCGCCATGTCGGCTGGCTCCATGTCGAGCACGCCGCCGCGCGCGCGTATCTGCGCCGCAAGGACGTCGATGTCCTGCGTCGTCGTCACCTGCAGCGAGAACCCCTCGCCCCTGGCACGATCCGTTCCCTTCACGCCGTTGTCCTGCGTGAGCAGGAGCTCCACGCTGCCGGTCCGGAGCGCGACCGCGATCAGCGCATCGTCGCGACGGTACTCGCGCGCGACCGTGAAGCCGAGCACGTCGCGGTACCATGCCGTGCTCGCCGTGAGGTTGCTGACCGTGAGGGACGCCTCGAGGCTCGTCGCGACGAGGGAATCTGGGCCAGGTGGGGCGTGATGGTCAGTCACTGTGGAGTGCGTCGAATGGTCCGCGCAGGAGCAGCGCGGTATAAGTCACCGCCAGCACGGCCAGGGGCACGAGCGCCGCCCAGGCTGCCCTCGGCGCCGAGTGCCCCAGCAGCGCCCGCAGCAGGCTGAGTGCGCTGATGAGGTACATCGTGAAGTTGGTGAAGACCACCGGGCGCCCGTAGATGCCGCCCAGCAGCGCCGAACGCTGCAGCCAGTTCAGCGCAGCGACACCGAGCCATGCTGCAGCGAGCAGCTGCCCGAGCCACACCGCGGACGGGGGATACCCGGGGATCAGCGCCGGGAGCAACGCGTCGGGCGCGAACAGCAGGAGGACGCCGCCGAGCAGGAGAACCGCCGCGCTGGTACGTGAAACGAGACTCGAGATCATGCCGGCGGCTCCCACAGCTCTACCTTGTTGCCCTCAGGATCGATGACCCACGCGAACTTGCCGTATTCGGATTCGTCAACCTTGTCGAGCACGTTGCAGCCTTCCTCCCGCAGTGCCGCGACGAGCGCGTGCAGGTCGTCCACGCGGTAGTTGACCATGAACGGCGCGCGGCTCGGGGCGAACATGTCGCTGTCCTCTGGCGCCACATGCCACGCCGTCGTCCCGCCCACCGGCTTGCCCTCCGCGTCCACCCAATCGAACGCGGCGCCGCCCCACGGCTGGACATCAATGCCGAGGTGCGTCTTGTACCACCCGCGCAATGCAGCGGCATCCTTTGCCTTGAAGAAGACGCCGCCAATGCCGGTGACTCGTTTCATGAAAGTCTCAGGATGAATGGTGGTGCCAGCGTTGACCGAAGCCCACGGGTGCCCGGGCAAGGCTCCGCGTAGCGGGAGTGCCACCGATCAGGATTCGCCCGGCCCTGGCTTGCGCGTCGCGAACCACCAGCGGTGCCCCTCGAGGTCACGCACCCCGTACTCGCGCTGCCCATACGGCTGATCCCGTGGCGCCGAGTCCACCTGCGCCCCCGCCGCGACAGCGCGCGCGTAATGGGCCTCCACGTCGTCCACGTATATCACGAGACCATGCCCGCGCTCGGGTCCGTCGGGCGCCGCCATTCCGTGCGCTTCGGTGACGCGATGCAGCCAGATGGTCTCTCCGCCAACCTTCACCTCGCCATGAACGGCGCGGCCCGTGTCGTCCGACCACACTCCGCCCGGCGCAAAGCCGAATGCCGTAACAAGGAAGTCATGCGCCGCGGTGATGTCGGCGTACACCAACAACGGGATGATCCCGCCGAAACGTGGCATGCAGGCTCTCCGATTGCGGGGTCAGTGCCCGCGGGGCGGGCTTGGAAGCGGGAGTGAGGGCGCCGGAACAGGGCGCCGTCGCGCCTCCAACCTACCCCTTCTTCAGCGGCGCGCCAACCTTGTAGGTGTTGAAGACGATGCCCGACGGCATCGCCTGCGAGCTCACCAGCTCGAACGAGCGGCCCGGCGTGCCTGGCGCAAAGAGACGCTTGCCGACGCCGAGCAGCACCGGGTTCACGAGCAGCATGAGCTCGTCCACGAGGCCGTGCTCGAGCAGCGGCGACGTGAGCGTCGAGCTGCCCGAGACGATGATGTCGCGGCCCTCCTGCGCCTTGATGCGGCCAACGCCCGCGACGATGTCCGGCCCGACGGCCTCGAACGGACCCCATGCCAGGCTCTCCGGCCGGTGCGTGGCGACGTATTTCGTCGCCGCGTTCAGCCGGTCCGCCATCGGGCTGCTCGGCGCCTTGGGCCAGAACTGCGACCAGCCGTCGTACGTGCGGCGGCCGAGCAGCACGTCAAAGCGCTCACCGTACGCCGCGAGCACCGTGGCCAGCCCGGCGGGGCTGCGGTAGGGCGCGCTCCAGTCGCCGTACGGAAACCCGCCGTCCGTGTCGGACGACTGGATCACGCCGTCCAGCGAGATGTGTTCGATGATCCTGAGTGTTCTCATCTGTGGCTCCCGTTGTCGTCGGCGCGCGTGGACGTCGCCGGCGTTCCATCCGACCAGTGGTCCACGGGAATCACGAACTGCGTGAGCTGCTCCAGCGAATCCGCCAGCGTGCGCCCCTGGAGCGCCAGGTTGGTGATCGCGGTGACGCGCAGGAAGTAGGAGCGCGCAGCGGCCGCGTTCATGCACATCGGCACGCGCACCTTCGGGTCCCCGTAGTCCTCGTATGCGGCGGCCGTCCACGAGCGCCCGACGATGCACACGAACCCGTTCGTGCCCTTCACTGCCGTCTCGAAGCCGTGCCGGCCCAGCACCTGCACCTCGGCGTCCCGCGCAATCGACGCCGGTGCGGCGCTGCGGGCCAGGGCGATTTCAGCGGCCCGGTCCGCCATCAGGTACTGCGCGACCGGTGCCATCGCTGGCTCGTGGGTCGTGGCGCCCTGCGCCACGACCTGCTGCGGCATGCCGAATCCGGCAAGCAGCGTGAGACTTGAGAGCACGGCGAAGCCGCGCGTCTGTACGCGCATTGTCTGTTCCTCAGGATGAATCTCGCGACACGGGGCGGCACTGCATCGTGCAGCGGTTCTTCGCCCCGCATCCGTCCTATGTGCTGGCGGCCGGCTTCTGGAACACTTCCCGCACTTCCACGGGCGCCCGGCACGCGACCGCGGCCTTGCGCCCCCATTCCAGCGCCTCCTCCAGGTCCGGGGTCTCCAGGACCCAGAATCCGCCGATGTGCTCCTTGGCCTCGAGGTACGGCCCGTCGGTGAGGAGCACCTCGCCATCGGGCTTCGCCTTGAGCGACCTGGCCTGGCGCGCCGGACCGAGCCCGCCCACGAAGCTCCGCACGCCGGCGGCGATCATCTCCTTGTTCAGCGACGTGATGTCGCGGATCATCGCCTCGCCTTCGGTGGACGGGTCGTAGTTGTCCGGGTGATAGATCGTGACCAGGAATTTCGGCATCTCGGCTCCAGCGAGGGTTCCCGGCCGGGTCGGGTACCCGGCCGTCGTCGCAGACAGTGCGCAGGTCGCACCAGCCTCGGCTAGTACTTCACCTTCGCGATCTCCTCGTTCGGCGTGAACCCGTCGCCGAAGTCCTCGATGCCCATCACCTTGCGGATCTCCACCTCGGCCTCGCCGTTCGGCGAGAGATTCGGCGAGCGCTTCACCCACTCGATCGCTTCCTGGAGGGAACTCACGTCGATGATCGAGAAGCCGGCGATGACTTCCTTCGTCTCGGAGAACGGCCCGTCGATGACGGTGCGCTGGTCGCCGCTGAACTTCACGCGCGCACCCTTCGAGCTCGGCGTCAGCCCCTCCGCGGCGAGCAGGATCCCAGCCTTCGCGAGCTCCTCGTTGTACGCCTGCATCGCGGCAATCGCCTCTGGCGTCGGCAGGATGCCAGCCTCGGACTCCTTCGTTGCCTTGACGATGATCATGAAGCGCATGCTTCCCCCTGATTCCGGTACGTGTCAGCAGCCGCGTCGTTCGCGGCCCTCACCAGTACGTCGAACGAGACGGGGCAAAATCGACATGTACCCCAGCAAGTCCGCAAGCGGCGGCTCAGCAACGACTTGGCGGCTTGCCCGGCTCAGGCCGGGACACACGTGACTCGCACCACGTCGTCGCCGATGCGATCGCTGGACACGATACGGAGGGGTGGCCGGGCGCCGGCGAAGTACGGCTTGCCGTGCCCGAGCACGAACGGGCGGAAGTAGAGGCGATATTCGTCGATGAGGCCGAGTTCGGTAAGGCTCGCCGCCAGGATGGGCCCCGCAACGTCGATCTCGCCGTCGATGTCCTGCTTCAGCCTGCGCACGAACGCCTCGAGGTTCCAGGAGACGAGCGTCGCGTTCGGGCCGACCGACTTCAGCGTCCGTGAGACGACCCATTTCGGCTTCGCACGCCACGCCGCCGCGAACTCGCGGTCGTCTGCGTCCCACCCCGGCTGCTCCTCGTCCCAGTAGCGCATGAGCTCGTAGATCCGCCGGCCGTACAGGGCACCAGCCAGGCCGCGGACGTGGTCACAGAAGTGACGAAACGCTGTCGCATCAGGCGGAGGCATTTCCAGCGTGCCCGAGACGCCATCGACGTAGCCGTCGAGGGACTGCATCATGCCGAACACGAGCCTGGCCATGGGTGAAATGCCCTCGTCAGGTGACTCGGCGCTACTGCTCGACGTGCGCCGGCGTGAGGACGCGCAGGAGCACCGGCGTGTGGTGGTGACCCGTGAAGGCCCCAAGAAGCGTACCGCGAAGGGCGACCCGCTTGCCGACGAACGGTCGGAGCCGCGCGTAGCCCTGTTCGTCGAGGATGAGCTGCACGCGACGAATGCCGGACTTGGGGACATCGACGTCGTTGGCGCCGGCCACCATGCACACGGGCCGCGGCAGGTCGAGATAGAACCCGACCTCCTTCTGGTCGTGCGCCGGGTCTTCGCCGAACCCCGGGGCCCCGTAGTACATGTGGCGCGCCAGGGTGCCGCTGAGCTGAACCGTGTCGGGCTCGTATTGAAGGCAGGCGGGCGTGTTGCCCTGCGCGCCCAGCGTGTTGGCAGCCACGAACGCTGCCGAGATGAGAAGAGAGGTTTTCATCGCGCGCCCGTGCTCACTCGTTGTCCTGGGACGGAGGGTGACGCCGCGTGCCCGCGATCCAGATGCTCCGGCCCACCAGCATCACCACGGGACCGGTCCTCTCTCGTCCGAGAACGTGCCGGTCGGGCCATCCGGCCCCAGCAGCGCCAGTCGCACGGGTTCGCGTGCGGCCTCCTCGACCGTCAATCTTCCCTCAAAGTTGTTCATGGCGGTCACCGTGAAGCCCGGCGCCGCCGCGTTCACCTTGATCCCGGACGACTCGAGATCCAACGCGAACGCGACCGTCACGGCATTGAGGGCGGCCTTCGACGCAGCGTAGGTGACGCCGAACATCTCGCGGCGGCGTGATTCGCTCGGGTCCGACGCCAACGTGAGTGACGCCCGGCCGCTCGATACGTTGACAATGCGCCCGGCGGGCGCCCGCCGAAGCAGCGGAAGCATGGCCTGTGTGACAGCGATGACGCCGAACACATTCGTCTCGAATACCGCGCGCACCTCGTCGAGTGACGCCACGCTCGCGCGGCCAGCCTTGACAATCTCGGCCAGCGACCGCCCCTGCTCCCCCGCGTGCGCGATGCCGGCGTTGTTCACCAGGACGTCCAGGCGCCCTGGTTCCTCGCCTATGCGCTTCGCGGCTGCATCGATGGATGCTTGACTGGTCACATCAAGCTGAATGGCGCGGGCATCACCTTCGATGGTGCTGGCCGCCTCCTCGCCGCGCGCAAGGTTGCGCGAGCCGACGAGCACGGTGAACCCGTGAGCCGCCAGGCTCTTCGCAATCTGTAGTCCGATTCCCTGGTTCGCCCCGGTAATCAGGGCCACGGGGTTGTCCTGCATGACCACACTCCGTATTCATCGCCGCCCGGTGGACACTCACGCCGAGCGCAGTACGCCGCAGCGCTCCGCTGCGGCGTCGCACAGTACTCGCGGTGCACGGGCGCAGCAAGGTGGCCACTCAGTCGCAGCGGTGAAGGCCGGATCCTGGACCGGATGCGGAAGCGCCCAGGCAGTATCGCTGCAAGTCCTCGGTGCCGAATACGGCGCCCGGGAAGTACTTCGCCACGCCCGCCAAGTAGGCAGCCGGATCGCTCGGATCCCAGTGGTACAGCAGGACGGCCTTCACGCCGGCGCGGGCCGCCATCTGACCCACGTCCTTGATGTCGAGGTGCTCTTTGGTCATGTGCGCCTCGAACGCGTTGCGGCGCGCCGGCGTCCAGTGGTTCTGCTGCGCCATGGTATCGACAAACGCATCGATGGCCGTGAAGTTTTCCACCTCTGAGACCAGTACGTCCGCGCCTCCAGCGAGCCGGGCGACCGCCGCGCTTGGTCCGGTGTCGCCAGTGAACACGATCGCGCCATCCGGCGTCTCGAAGCGGTAGGCATACGATTTCATGATCGCGCGCGAGCCCTGCGGCATCAGGGCGTAATGCGTGTTCTCTACGGCGACGACCTTGATCTTGTCGTCCTGGTAGATGACTCCCTCATCGACTTCGTGGACCGCGAACGGGTTCGTCGTCGGCAGGCCCTTGAGTGCACCACCTTCGGCCGCGAACACGGCGTACGGGATGCTGATGTACTGGTACGCCGCGTCGACCAGCGCCTTCGTCTGCGGCGGGCCGTAGATGTTGATGGTGTGAGCCGCGTCGGCTGCGTCCTTCTCCTGAACGTCGTTGGCAAGGACATCCGCCAGTCCGAGCGTGTGATCGGGGTGCAGGTGCGTGAAGAAGATGGTGCCGATCATCTCGGACGCGATGCCGGCCTTCACGAGTCGCCGCGCGGTGCCGATCCCGCAGTCGATCAGGTAGCGGCGACCATCGACAATCAGCAGCGTTGCTGGTTCGGATCGGTCCGCGCGCAGCGGAGGCCCGCCGGCGGTGCCGAGGAACAGGATCTGCGTCCTCGGCGGCGGGCCGGCGCGACCTTGCTGTCCCGGCAAGACGCCGGGAGCAAGAACGAGCGAGAGGGCGGCAACTGCGCGGACGATTCCCGTCGCCATGGTCATGGATGCCTACGCCTCGTTGAAGGCCCGCTCGAGCTCCGCCACGTCGAGCTTCACCATCGTCATCATGGCTTCCATGACAGCCTTCACCTTCCTGGGGTCCCTATCACAGATCAGCTCGGTGAATCGTCTCGGGACAATTTGCCAGGAGAGACCGAAGGGGTCTTTAATCCAACCGCATTGCGTGGGCTTCGCTCCTGCCTTTACGAACTTGTCCCAGTATTCATCCACTTC
>DASZRI010000331.1:0-7468 GCA_035549215.1 Gemmatimonadaceae bacterium
GGGTGCTGGCTAGTCGGTGTCCAGCACCTCGACCGTGCGCTCCTCCACGTGCCGGCGGCGCGCAACGACGAAGGCCAGCAGCGCCAGCAGGATGACCGCCGCGCCGACGTACAGCTCGTAGCGCCGCGGGTGGCCCACCAGCACCTTGGTCGTGCGCCCGAATCCCCACCCCACGAAGGTGAAGGTCAGCGACCAGAGCGCCGCACTGATCCCGCTGCCGATGGCGTACAGCACGATCGGCACGCGCGCCGCCCCGCAGGCGATGGGCAGCGTGAACCGCAGCCCGTAGGCAAAGCGCACCGCCAGTGACGAGCGCCATGGGTGGCGGCGCACCACGCGCAAGGCGCGCAGGATCACCCCGCGCAAGCGCGGCCACCGCCGCCGCACCCAGCGCCCCCGCCAGCGCCCCAGGTAGTAGAGCAGGATGTCCGCCAGCCACGTCCCGAGGCCGACCGCCAGCACCACCATCGTGAACTGCAGGTGGCGGTTGTGCGCCGCCAGCCCGCCGATCAGTGGCGAGGTCTCCTCGGTGAAGATGCCGCTGACCCCAAGCGTGATGTACGCCCACAGCCGTTCGAGGTGCGTGGACGAATCGCTCAGGTGCGTCAGTGACTGCAACAGCAGGGACAGGATGCGCATCCTCCGGCATCGGGGGATCGGAAGTGAGGCCGGTCAAGGAATCTAGTCGCCGAAGACGCGACGGGCGGCCAGTCCCCCGGCCGCCCGTCATTCTCGTGCTCGACCACCCGCGTCAGTCGTCGCCCATGCCGGGCTGCGGATACGGCGTGGCCACCGCGTGGTGCTCCGCCGTGTGCGGGGGCGTCAGCCCCACGCGCCGCGACATCCGCGTGCGCCACCCGTCCATGATCTCATAGAACGTCGGGATCACCAGCAGCGTGAGCAGCGTGGACGTCACCACGCCGCCGATCACCGCCACGCCCAGCGGGGCGCGGAACTGCGCGCCCTCGCCGCGGCCCAGCGCCACCGGCACCATGCCCGCGATCAGCGCGAAGGTCGTCATCAGGATGGGCCGCAGGCGGATGGCGCCCGCCTGGATCAGCGCCTCGCGCAGCGGCGTGCCCTGCTCCTCGCGCGACCACTTGGCGAAGTCGATGAGCAGGATGGCGTTCTTCGCCACGATGCCCATCAGCAGGATCACGCCGATCAGCGACATGATGTTGATCGTGTTCCCCGAGATCGCGAGCGACAGCATCACGCCGATGAGCGACAGCGGCAGCGACACCATGATCGCCAGCGGGTCCAGGAACGACCCGAACTGCACCACCAGGATCAGGTACATCAGCAGCACGGCCACGCCGAGGGCGAAGAAGATCTGCCCGAACACCTCGTTCTGGTTCTGCGCGTCGCCGCCGTACGACAGCCGCACACCGGGCGGCAGCTGCACCTTGGACAGCCGCGCCTGGATGTCGTTCGTCACGTCGCCCGACGCGCGCCCCGACGTGTTCAGCTCCACGTTCACGACCAGGTCGCGATCCAGGTGGTCGATGATCGCGGGCCCGACGCTGTCCACGATGTTCGCCACCTGCCCCAGCGGCAGCGTGGCCGGCGCGCCGTTCGGTTCCGTCACCACGAGCGGGAGCTGCCGCAGGTCCGCCGCGCGCTGCCGCGCCTCGGGCGCGAGCCGCACCTCCACGTCGCGCGGCTCGCCGCTCGGGTCGATCCAGTCGCCCGCCTTGAGCCCGGCGAACGCCGGCCGCAGCGACTGCGCAATCTGGCCCACGGTCACGCCGAGCGCTCCGGCAACGCCGCGGTTCAGCTCGATGTTCAGCTCGGGCTTGAGGCCCTTGGTGGACAGGTCCACGTCCACCGCGCCCGGCACCTGCTTCACGATCTTCTCCACCGTGTCCGCGGCCGTGTTGATGGCCGCGAGGTCGGTGCCGCGAAGCTGCAGCTGGAGCTGCTTGCGCCCGCCGCCGAAGTCGCTGGTGAACACCGACAGCGTCACGCCCGCCACGTGCTTGGTCTCGTCGCGCAGCAGGGCCGCGAACTGCTCCACGCTCACCGTGCGCGACCCGCGCGGCACCATGCGGACATAGATGTCGCCCTCATCCACCTCGCCCGTCGCCTGCGCGCCGAGCGTCGTGTAGGTGTACCGCACCTCGGGATGCGCCCGGATGAACCGCGCGGTCTCCTCGGCCTTCAGGCGCGTGTACGCCATGTTGGAGCCCGGCGGAGTCTCGATGTGCACGGTCAGCTCGGCGCGGTCGTCCTCGGGAAAGAAGCCGACGCCCACCGAGCGCACGGGCGGCACGACCCGCGGCAGGAGCACGAACGCGGCCAGGCCGATGATGCCGACGCCAACGCGCGGCAGCACCGGGAACCGCTTCGTGGTCAGCGCGAAGACGACGATGCCCATGCCGACCAGTGCCGCCGCGAGGCCGGTGAGCCCCTTGCCCGGCAGCGTGAACGACGCGAAGAACGTGCCCACCGCGATCGCCACCATGGCCGAGCGGTGGTCCAGCGCCCACGCGATCACGCCCTTGTAGTTCTCGGCCTGGCGGTTGAACCAGAGGTTGAACCGGTCGAGCTGCCGCGTGATCCACGCGCGCTCGTGCGGCGCCTTGTGCGGGTCCGCCCAGTACGCCGAGAGCATCGGGTCGAGCGAGAACGACACGAACAGCGACACGAGCACCGAGCATGCGATCGTCAGCGCGAACGGCTTGAACCACTGCCCGCCGATGCCCGGCATGAAGCCGATCGGCACGAACACCGAGAGGATCGAGAACGTGGTCGCCGCCACGGCCAGGCCGATCTCGTCCGTGCCGTCGTGCGCCGCCGTGTAGTGGTCCTTCCCCATCTCCACGTGGCGCACGATGTTCTCGCGCACCACGATGGCGTCGTCAATCAGGATGCCGATGGCCAGGGAGAGGCCGAGCAGCGACATCGTCTCGAGCTTGAAGCCCATCACCCACACGGCGATGAACGACGCGAGCACGGACACCGGCAGCGCCAGGCCCGTGATCACCGTGGACCGCCACGAGTTCAGGAACAGGAACACCACGAGCACGGTGAGCAGCGCGCCCTCGAGCAGCGCCTCCTCCACGTTCTTGACCGCGGCATCCACGCGCACGCCGGAGTCCTTCACCAGCTCCAGCGTCGTGCCGCCTGGCAGGCCCTTCGCGATCTGCTCCACGCGCGCGCGCACGCGGTCGCTCACGTCGGTCGTGCTGTAGCCCTTGGCCTTCTTGATGTCGATGCCGATCGCCTCGCGCCCGTTGAAGAGCGCAAGCGTGCGCGGCTCGGCCGTGCCGTCCTTGATGTCAGCCACCTGGCCCAGCCGGATGAGCTGGCCGTTGCGCTCCGCCACCACGAGCTGCGCGAACTCGGCCGGCGTCTCGAGGCGCCCCTTGAGGCGGATGGAGCGCTCGTCCAGCGTGCCCGTCACGCGGCCCACCGGCGCCGCCAGGTTCTGGAGCTGCAGCGCCTGCACCACCTGCGCCACGCTCACGCCGCTCGCCTGCAGCGCCGTCGGCTTCACCTCGACGGTCAGCTCCCGCTTCACGTCGCCGAACACCTCGACATCGGCCACGCCCGCGATCGCGCGGAGCTGGCGCGTGATGTCGGGGTCGGCCAGCCGCGTCAGTTCCGCGGGCGAGAGCACCGTGGACGTGAGCGCGAGCGAGACGATGGGACGGTCGGTGTCATTGAGCTTCTTGATCACCGGCTCCTTCATCTCATCCGGCAGGTCCGAGCGGATGGATGAGATCGCGTCGCGCACGTCCTGCGTCGCCTCACTGATGTCCTTGTCGAAGTAGAACTCGATCTGGATGGACGCGAAGCCGTCGTACGCATGCCCCTGGATCTGCTTCACGCCGCTGATCGCCGAGATCTGGTCCTCGACGGGCTTGAGCACCTGCTTCTCGACGACGTCCGGCGCGGCACCCGGGTACGGGATGCCCACCGACACGAACGGCGGCGTCACGTCCGGGAACTCGTCGGTCTTCAGGTTGAACAGCGCGAACAGCCCGAACACCGCCAGCGAGAGCATGGCGACGATGGTGACCAGCGGGCGCTTGATCGCAAAATCGGAGATGAACATGGATGCCTCAGTGGGGCGTCACGACTGCAGGAAAGCGGGCGGCGCGCCGCTCACGGCTTCACGTCCGAGGGGGCGCTGACCTTGACCGGCGTGCCCTCGGAGATGCCGCGCGCGGCGCCGACGAGGATCGTGTCGCCGGCCGCGAGCCCGTGGCGGATCTCCACCGTCTCGGTGGACGCGTCGCGAAGGCCCAGCTCGACCTCCACCTTCTGCGCCTTGCCCTGGCGCAGCGCCATCACCGACGGCCGCACGCCGCGCTCGTCCACCGCCGACAGCGGGATCACCGGCGCCGTGCGCGACTCGCTGGACACGCGCCCGTCGGCGAACAGCCCGCCGACCAGCGAGTTGCCGGCGTTCGGGATCGTCGCCAGGATCTTCACCTGCCGCGTGGTCGGGTCCGCCGCCGGGTTGATGCGCGTGACGTGCCCCGTGAAGTGGCGGCCCGGGTAGCCGGTCACCGTGAAGTCCACCGGCATGCCCACCTTCACCGCGCTGAGCTGCTCGGCGGGCACCGATGCCTCGAGGCGCATGCTCGCCGGGTTCACGATCGTGAACAGCGCGCCGCCCACCTGCACGACGTCGCCGCCGCTCACCGAGCGCACGCTCACCACGCCGTCGAACGGCGCGACGATGCGCGTCTTGTCGAGCTGCTTGTCGGCGTTGGCCGCCTGCGCCCTGGCGTTGTCGTACTGCGCCTGCGCGGCGAGCGCCGCGTTGCGCGCCGCCTCCAGGTCGCGGTCGGCGATCGCGCCCGCCTTGAGCAGCGCCTCGCTGCGCTGCAGGTTGCGCTGCGCGATCTCGTTCGCGTTCTGGGCCGTCGTCACCATCGCGTGCGCCGACAGCGCCTGCTCGCGAATGGCCGTGTCGTCCAGGCGCGCCAGCAGCGTGCCCCTGGACACGTGCTGCCCCGCCTCGACATACGTCTGCAGCACCGCGCCCGGGACTTCGGCGCGCACGGTCGCCTGCTGGTCCGGGTCGAGCGAGCCGGAGATCGCCGGGCCCGTGCGCACCTCGGTGTGCTGCACCACGGCGACGTTCTCGGGGCCGATCGTGACCCCGGTGTCCACCGTCGCCGCGTCGGCCGCGCCGCGCTTGCACGCGCTCGCGCCGGCCATGGTCATCGCTGCCAGGGCGACGAACGCCGCCCGGTTCACTGTCGTCCGCTTCATGGCGTCACGCCCCCGGTCTGCCCGGGAATCGCCGTGCTCCCGGTCGGTGTGGTTGTCGGTTGAGTCGTCGTCTGCGGCATGCCGCCCGCCGCCGAGGCACCGGTCGTGCCCGTGCCGGCAGCGGACGTGCCCTGCGTGAGCGGCAGGTCGCGCAGCAGCGCCATCCGCACGCGCGCCACCGCGACGTTGCGCGCCGCCTGGGCGCGGTTCACCGTCGCCTGCTCGAGCAGCAGGCGCGACTGGGCGAGGTCCGTCTGCGTGGACAGCCCCTCGCGGTAGCGCACCTGGTCGATGGCATACGCGCGCTGCGCCTGCTCCACCGTGCCCTGGCTCGCCTTCCACGTGGCCTCGGCCTCGGCGAGCTGGTTGAGCGCGACGCGCGCGTCGAGCGCCGCATACTGCTTCACCTGGCGGAGCTGCGCCTGCGCCTGCTGCAGGTTGGCCTGCGCCACCAGCACGTCGCCGTGCGTGTGCCCGCCGCTGAACAGCGACACGCCCGCGGAGAGCCCCACCGTCCAGTTCTCGTGGAAGTCGCTCCACGACGGGAACGCGCCGGTGGGGAAGAAGAGCCGCTGGTAGCCCGACGTGAGCGACAGCGACGGGTAGCGTTCCGACCTGGCCACGGAGAGCAACCCTTCCTGCGCGCGGACGTTCTCGGCTGCCTCGCGCACCGCGGCGCGCCGCACCGCCGCCGTGTCGGGCGTCGCTGAGGTGGCGATTCCGGCAAGGTCGGGGACAGGCGCGTCCTCTATGCGCGTCGTGAGGTCGAGCGAGTCGTCCAGCGGCAGCTCGAGCAACTGCTTGAGCCGCAGCGCGGCGACGTCGCGGTTGCTGCGTGCCTGCAGGGCGGCCGGCACCTGGTTGTCGCGCGTCACCTGCGCCTTGAGCAGGTCGAACTCGGACGCATTGCCCACCTCGCGCGCCACCTTGGTCTGGCGCAGCAGCTCCTCCGTCTGCGCCAGCGTGGAGTCGGCGATGGCGACAAGCTGCTGCGCGAGCACGGCATCGTAGTACGCCTGCGTGACGTCGAGCGCGAGCTGCGCGCGCTGCGCCGTGTACTCGATGTCGGCCACGTGGCGGCCCGCGTCGGCGGCCGCCTTCTGCCCGGTGAGGCGCCCCCACGTGAACAGGTTCTGCGAGACCTGCAGCCCCAGCACGTACTGGTTGGCCACGCCGAAGCCGACCTTGGTGAAGTCGAAGCCGCCGCCCTGCGAGCAGCTCTGCGCCTGCGCCAGCGCGGCCGCGCGCTCGGCCGGCGTCGCACTGGCCGCGATGTGCGGCGAGCAGAGCGAGACGGTGGGGTTCGCGGTCGTGTCGCTGCTGCCGAAGCTCACGCCCTGGAACTGGGAGCGCAGCGTGCGCGTGTAGGCCGCACTGGCGGCCACCTGCGGCAGGAACTGGCTGCGCGCCTGGTCCTGCTGGCCGTTCGCGCGCGTGACGCCGGCGCGGGCCAGGTCCAGGGTCGCGCTCTGCTCCTGCGCGATGCGGATCGCGTCAGCCAGCGAGAGCTGGCGGACCGGACGGCCCTGCGCCTGCGCCACCTGCGGGGCCGCGGTCGCAAGGGCTGCGCCAAGGAGCGCGAGCGCGGCGGCGCTCCTGGCCAAGGAAACGGACATGGGAAGTCGAGGAGTGGGTGGTCTGTGGATCAATCAGGCTGACGCCCGGGCGTTCCCGGCGGCTGCCTGCGCGCCGATGGCGTGCAGGAAACAGCCGACGTAGCGCATGGGCGCGTCGGTCGCCGGCTGCGGGAAGCCGTCGGGCATGGCGTCGCGGCAGAGCGCGTCGCCGAACAGCGACGACATGAACATCGAGATGGCGGTGTCCACGTCGCGGTCCGGCGCGGCCATGCCCCGCGCGCGCAGCGCCCCGACGTACCGCAGCAGCACTTCGTGCGCGCAGTGCGGTCCCCGGCATGCCGCCTCGGTGACCAGCGGGCGCTCTTCCATTTCGCTCATCGCCTTACGCAGGAACGAGCGGTGCAGTGTCAGGTGGTTGAGCACCGTCGTGCACCAGGCGGTGAGCTCGACGCGCGGGTCGCACGGCGGGTCCGGGAGTGGCGGCACGTGCGTGGCGGCCGCCTGCCCGCGCGAGAGTTCCTCGAAGAGCTGGTCCTTGGAGCCGAAGGTGCGAAAGAGCGTGACTTCGTTGACGCCGGCTTCGTTGGCGATGAGGCGCGTGGTGGCGCCGCGATAGCCGTGACGCGCGTACACGCGCGCGGCGGCGTCCAGGATGCGATCGC
>DASZRI010000332.1:0-3543 GCA_035549215.1 Gemmatimonadaceae bacterium
CGTTAGGAGGCAGGGATGCGACGAACCCGCCGTGCCGTGCTGCTGCTGGCCGCCGTGATGGCGGCCGGGTGCGCCACGAACCCGGGCCATGTGGGACCCGAGGGCATTGCCCGCCTCGAACGCGCGCGCAATGACAACCCGAACAGCGCCGCGACCAATCGCGCACTGGGCATCGCGTACTACACCGAGAACCGCTACCCCGAGGCGCGCAAGTCGCTCACGGAAGCGGCGCGCCTCGACCCCAAGGACGGGACGACCCAGCTCTACCTGGGGCTCACGGCCGAGGCACAGAACGACCTGCCGGCCGCGCGCGCGGCATACTCGTCGTACGTGAACTACGGCCGCACGGCGCGCGTCCGCCGGCTGCTCGAGGATCGCCTGGCCGCGCTCACCCGCAAGGAACTGGCGGCCGACGCCAGGAAGGCCGTGGCCGACGAGAAGGAACTGGCCTCGGTGCCGGGCTCGCCGCGCACGGTGGCCGTCCTGCCGCTCCGCTTCTCCGGCTCGGACACCACGCTCCGCCCATTGGAGCGCGGCATGGCGGAGCTGCTCACCACGGACCTGGCGCGCTCGTCGCAGCTCACGGTCGTGGAACGCACGCGCGTGCAGGCGCTGGTCGACGAACTGCAGCTCCAGCAGAGCGGCGCCACCGACGCGAGCACCAACGTGCGCGCCGGCCGCCTGCTGCGCGCCGGTCGCCTCGTGTCCGGCCAGATCCTGCAGACCGGCAACGACCTTCGCGTGGACGCGGCCGTGGTGGATGTCCCCACCACGCAGGTCGCCGGCACGGCGAGCGACGACCGCACGCTGGACCAGCTCTTCACCATCGAGCAGAACATCGCCTTCGGCGTGTTCAACTCGCTCGGCGTCACGCTGACCACCGCGGAGCGCAACGCGATCGAGCAGCGGCCCACCAAGTCGCTGGCCGCGTTCCTGGCGTACAGCCGCGGCCTCACGCTGGCTGACGAGGGCCGGTACGACGACGCGAACCGCTACTTCGACCAGGCCGTGCGCCTCGACCCTGGCTTCCTGCAGGCGCAGCAGCAGCGCCAGCAGACGCAGGCGACCGCGCAGGGACAGCAGATGACGCCGTCCACCGTGGAGGGCGCGCTCAAGGGCACCACGGAAGGCCAGATCGTCGCCGCCGCCACGCAGGGCTCGGCGGTGCCGAACGTCGTGAGCGGCGGCTCGACCGCTGGCGCCACGGCGCAGGGCCTCAACCCGTCCACCTCGGGCATCGCATCGCTGGGCGGCGGGACCACGACCACCACCGCCACCAGCGGCAAGAGCAACCCCGGGTCCACGACGACCGGCACTGACAACCCGGCCACCAACACGGCCACCGTCATCCTCGTCATCAAGGTGCCGCACTAATGCACACGCTGCTCCGTCGCCTGACGCCGCTGGCGCTGCTCGCCGGGCTGGCTGGCACGCTCCCCGCACAGTCCGTGTGGGACGCCAGCGCGCGCGTGGGACCGCAGTTCATGCAATACGACATCAAGGCGCCGGTCAACGAGAAGATCTCCGAGATCGCGGTGCCGGTGTACGTGCTGTTCCCGATCACGCAGTCGTTCTCCATGGACGTCGGCACGTCGTGGGCGCAGGCGCGCGTCGAGTCGCCGGGCACCAACGGCGCCTCGACCGTGAGCCAGCTCTCCGGCTTCACCGACACGCAGATCCGTGCCAACTACTCCATCGGCACCGACTTCATCGTGCTGACGGCCGGCGTGGACCTGCCCACCGGGAAGCAGACCGCACTGCCCAGTGAGCAGGCCGCGGCCACGCTCATCGCGAGCGACTTCCTGCTCTTCCCCATCGCGGGGTTCGGCACGGGCGCGGGCGGCACCGGCGGCATCGCGATCGCCGAGCCCATCGGCGACTGGAACCTGGGCTTCGGTGCGGCGGTGAAGTACTCGGCCTCGTACGATCCCTTCCAGAACGCCGACGGCTCGCGCTTCCACTTCCAGCCCGGCAACGAGTACCGCGCGCGCGTCGGCCTCGACCATCCGTACGGCACGGGACGCGTGAGCTTCGGCGTCACGTACTCCAAGTTCGGCAACGACCAGGCCGAGCAGTTCGCGTACAACACGGGCGACCGCGTCATCGGACAGGCGTCAGTCACCAACTCCGTTGGCGGCGCGGATGTCGCCGTCTCGGCGTGGGACCTGTACCGCGCCTCGGGCCAGGTGGCCGACGGCACGCGCACGGGCCGCGAGAACATCGCCAGCGGCGCGGTGGCCGTGGGCTTCCACTCCGGTGACATCACCATCGAGCCGAGCGTGGAAGGACGCGTGTGGACGCAGGACGGCTTCGACACGAGCTACATGGGCATCGGCGGCCTTCGCGCCAACTTCAACTTCAACGGGTTCGCCGTCACGCCCTTCGTCGGCTATGCGGCCGGCAGCATGGCGGGCAGCGCCGGCGCGTCCAGCCTCTCCGGCTTCCGCGGCACGCTGGCCATCCGCCTCGGCGGGCAGTGATCCGCGGCAGTGACCGCACGCCAAACGGGGGCCTTCGCGGCCCCCGTTTTTCATTCGTGGCCCGGCATGCCGGCGCGGTTGGCCGCCCTCCGGGCCGGGGCTATATTGGCAGGGAAACCTGTACCCTGATCCACCCGACGTGAGAGCTGCCCATGGCCGGCCACAGCAAATGGAAGCAGATCAAGCACTACAAGGCGGCCGCTGACGCCAAGCGCGGCGCCCTGTTCACCAAGCTCATCCGCGAAATCACCATCGCCGCCAAGCAGGGCGGTGGCGACCCGGCCGGCAACGCGCGCCTGCGCACGGCCATCGAGACGGCGCGCCAGAACTCCATGCCCAAGGAAAACATCGAGCGCGCCATCAAGAAGGGCACGGGCGAGCTCGAGGGCGTGGACTACCAGGAAGTCACGTACGAGGGCTACGGCCCCGGCGGCGTGGCGATCATCATCTCCGCGCTCACCGACAACCCCACGCGCACGGTGGCCGACGTCCGCCACAAGATGTCGCGCGGGGGCGGCAACGTGGGCACGCCGAACTCCGTGGCGTGGATGTTCGACCGCAAGGGCCAGATGTCCATCGACGCGAGCAAGTACGGCGAGGACTCCACGCTCGAGGCCGCGCTCGAGGCCGGCGCCGAGGACTTCGCGCGCGATGGCGACGTGTACGTCGTCACCACCGAGCCGGCCAGCTTCCATGCCGTCAAGGAAGCGCTCGAGGCCAAGGGGATCGCGATCGCCGAGGCGGAACCCGTGGTCATGGTGCCCAAGAACACCGTGAAGGTGGAAGGCAAGGTGTCCGAGCAGCTCCTCAAGCTGCTGGAAGAGCTCGAGGACATGGACGACGTGCAGAAGGTCTGGGCCAACTTCGACATGGACGTCGCCGACATGGCGAACGCCGGGTAGTGATCGTCCTCGGCATTGACCCCGGCACGGCGCAGACCGGCTACGGGGTCGTGCGCGGGGATGGCACGCGGCCGCCGGTACTCGTGGAGTGCGGCGTGCTGCGCACGCGGCCGCGCGACCACCTGCCGTCGCGCCTGCGCGAGATCTTCGACGGCGTGAGC
>DASZRI010000333.1:0-5488 GCA_035549215.1 Gemmatimonadaceae bacterium
GCCACCTGGCAGCCGCCCAGGACACCGATCACCATCGGACTCACGCGGTTCTTCCACCGCGCGTGGCCCGCGCACTTCAGCGGGCAGGACTACACCCTCCCCTTCGGCGCGTTCTTCAGCGGCCCGGGCGCCACCGGCACCGGCGCCGTGGACAACCAGTTGGCGTCGGTGTTCTTCAGCGCCCGCGCCAAACAGTTCGGCCTCGACGTCTACGGTGAGTTCGGCAAGAACGATCGCAACAGCGGCGTGCGCGACATCATCGTGGAACCGGAGCACGCCAGTGCGTGGCTGGTGGGATTCATGAAGGTCATCGGACTCGACCCTGGCGAGACCGACTTCTGGACGTTTCGCATGGAGATGGCCGACGGCCGTATCGATGCGCTGCAGCAGCTCGGACGCCCCGAACCTACGTTCTACGATCACAGTCCGATCACGCAGGGGCACACCGAACTGGGGCAGCTCCTGGGCACGCCACTCATCGAGCGGTCGGGGGGCGCTGATGTGGCCTTGGACTATTTCAGTGCCAGCGGGCGCCTTGGTGTGGAGCTGATGGAGCGGCAGATGCCGCCCGATCGCAGCGTGGGGATGCCCGCGAATCAGCTTCGGTCGCAGTGGGATCTGGGCATTGGGGGAACGCTGTTCCGCGGCAAGAGCGATCTCACCTTCCAGGTGGGGCGTGTGTGGGACTTCAATCGCTTCCCCGGGCAGGACGTCGGCAACTATTACGTTCGCCTCGGGACGCGCATCGGCGGCCGTCCCTGACCCGTGCGCGCCGCCGCCCATTCCCCTCGAGCGTCGCGCGCTGGCGCGTCCGGACTCGCGCTCGTCACCGGCGCCCATGGGTTCATTGGCCGGCACGTCGCGCGCCAACTGAAAGCCGACGGCTGGGCGGTGGTGGGGATCGGCCACGGAAGCTGGGACGAACGCGAATGGCGCGCATGGGGCATCGACCGCTGGCACGACGCCACCATAGCGGTCGACGTGCTCTCGGCCCTGGGCATCGTGCCCGATCTCGTCATCCATTGCGCCGGCACGTCCACCGTGACGGCAGCGCTGCAACATCCGGGACGCGAGTTCGAGCGGACGGTGGGATCCACGGAGGCGGTGCTCGAGGCGATGCGCCGCTTCTGGCCCAAGAGTCTTCTGGTATACCCGTCGAGCGGCGCCGTGTACGGAGAGGCCGCCGCGCTCCCCATCGCCGAAACCGAGCGCGTGGCGCCCATTTCCCCGTACGGCACGTTCAAGGACCAGGCCGAACAACTCTGCCGGCTCTACGAGCACCGCTACGGCGTGCGATCCGTGCTCCTGCGCATCTTCTCGGTGTACGGCCCGCGCCTGCGCAAGCAGCTTCTGTGGGATGCCTGCCGCAAGCTCCAAGTGGGCGACGCGACCTTCCAGGGCACCGGACAGGAAGTGCGCGACTGGATTCACGTGGATGACCTCGCCCGGCTCATCGCTCCCCTCGCGGCGGCCCCGCGCCCGGAAGACCCCGTGCCGGTCATCAATGTCGGCACCGGCGCGGGTACCACCGTGTTTGACGTCGTGCACCTCATCGCCGACGCGTTCGGCCTCGCCGGCGAACCGAACTTCACCGGCGAGCGGCGCAGCGGCGATCCCGCCGCGTTCGTGGCCGACATTTCCCGAGCCCGCGCACTCGGCTGGACTCCCGTCGTGCCGGTAGCCCAGGGCGTGGTGGACTACGTGCGTTGGTTCCGAACCTCGCAGGTCGACCTCCACACGCATCCGTGAAGATCGCCGTATTCTCGGAGTACTATGCGCCACACCTCGGCGGCGTGGAGGCGCGGGTGCAGGGGCTGGCCGAGGCGTTGGTGGCGCTGGGACACGAAGTCACCGTGCACACCGTGGGGTACGACCGCGCGCTGTCCGCCGACGAAACCATGGCCGGCGTGCGCGTGCTCCGCTGCCCCGCTCCGCGCTACGGGGCTCCCCTGTTCGGCGGGACGCGCCGCAGCCTCTGGTCCATGATCAGGTTCGCGCGCTGGTGCCGGCGACGCGCGCGCGAACACTTTGACGTTTGCATATACGAAGAGTTCCCCTTTCTCCATGCCCTGCTCGCCCCCAGGGGCGCGCGCGAACGCGGCTTGTTCGACTGGTGCGAGTACCGCGAACATCCCGTGTTCGTGCTGATGCAGCGGTGGCTGCCGCGCCGCTTCCGCTGGAACGCCGCGGTCAGCGACGACGTCGCCCGGCGCGTGGAGGGCGCCTCGAGGCGCTCGGTGCTCACGCTCCCCAGCGGCATTCGCCTGGAGGCCTGCCGCGCGCAGCCGCGCGCCGAGCGGCGAGGGCTGTTGTACGTGGGGCGCCTCTGGCCGCACAAGAATCTCCCGCTCGCGATCGACGCGTTCGAACGCCTGTGCGCTCGCGGATACCAGGGTGGCTTCACCATTGCCGGCGACGGACCCGAACGCGAACCGCTGCAGCGGCGCATCTCGGCGTCGGCGTACGCCGATCGCATCGTGCTCGCCGGCGCCGTCTCGGAACGGCAGAAGATTGATCTGCTGGCCGGCGCCGAAGTGTTCGTGATCCTGAGCGAGCGGGAGGGCTTCCCCGCGGCGGTCGCCGAGTCGATGGCGAGCGCCCTGCCCGTGGTGACCGCCGATTACCCGGGCAATGGCGCAGCGTCGGTGGTGCGCGCCTTCGGAGCGGGCTTTGTGTCAGCGCCTGCGGCCGACGCGGTGGCCGACGCCGTAGAGCAGGTGCTTGCAAATTGGGCGCAGGTTTCGGAACACTGCCGCACAGCGGCCGCGGAGCTCGACTGGAAGGCGCTGGCTGCACGGCTGCTCGCCTCGATGTAGGCGCGGGCCTGCGTCCGCTCCGGCAACCGTGCGATAGTGAGTCGCTCGCTTTGGATATTCCCGGGCTCTTTTCGCGCGCCTGGCGGACGTGACGTGGTTCACGCCGCATGGCCGCTGGCTGGTTACCGCAGCAACCGAAACCCCGCGACCAGGTAGTGCCGATCGAACGCGAACGCTTCGGCGATTCGCTCGCGCGTCATCAACTCGAAGCTGACGGCGTCGGTGAGCGAGTAGTCCTGATCGGCATGCCGCTCCAGCCAGGCGGTGGTGGCTTCGGCCGCGAGCGCCGCGGAGACGTCCAGCCATTCAATGGCCGGATCGTTGAGCAGGGCGATGATCGCCGAGCGTGCCGGTGCCGGCCCTCCGCGATAGAGGATCGCCCGATGGAATTCGTCGAGCACCAGCACGCTGCTCGCCCATCGGATGCCGGCTCGCTGATGCGCATTCAGGACCTGCACGGCGCGCGCGTGGTGCTGGTCGCGAGGCGACGCCAGCGCCAGCAGCGCGCTCGTGTCAATCCACGCGCGCGCGGCGGGCACGCTTGGTGTCCCCCCTGGCCAGGTATGCGTCGTGCTGCTCAGCGAGGTCGGCCGGTACCGCGTGCGCGGTGCCCAACACCCCGATCACCGCGCGCAGCGATCCCCCGGGCAGCGCGTCCTCCTGCGTCTGCGCGGCCAGGCTGCGGAGCCCACGCCGCAGTACCTCGGCGCGCGACAGCCCCGTTTCGGTGGCGACCCGCTCGAGCAGGGCGCGGTCTCGCTCGTCCAGGTACACCTGGACGGGCTCCCGGACTCTGGTGGCGCGTGGGCCGGAGCGTTTGGCGGTCATTCTATACGTGAATGTATTGCATGTATGACGTACATGCAAACCACGTCGTCAGCCAGCGATACCGTGTCACCCGCCCCACCGTCACCCCCACGGCAGCTTCTTCGCGATCTCGATTCCCTCGAACGCGCGGCTCGCGCGCGCCCCCACGCGGCGGGCCCACTCCGCCATCCGCGCAATCCCCTCGTCCAGCGGCACCGCCGGCGCCGTCCCGAAGACGCGCTGTGCCTTGGCGTGGTCCGAGTACGCGTGGACCACCTCGTTCCGCGCCGGCAGGTGCGTGATCGCCGGCGTCGCCTGGAACGCGCGGCTCACCACGCGCGCCAGCTCGTTCACCGTGTACGGCGTGTCCGCACCCACGTTGAACGCCTCGCCGTATGCCGCGCGCACCTCCACGCTCCGCGCGATCACCGGCGCCACGTCGTCGATGTAGCTGAACGCGCGCGTCTGCTCCCCGTCGCCGAAGATCGTCAGCGGCTGCCCGCCCATGATCTGGTTCATGAAGATCCCGATCACGTTGCGATAGCGGTCGCCCAGGTTCTGGTGCTCCCCGTACACGTTGTGCGGCCGGAAGACGATGTACTCCAGCCCGAACATCTCGTGCGCCGCCTTCAGGTCCAGCTCCACCGCGTACTTCGCGATCCCGTAGGGATCCTCCGGCTGCGGAACCATGTCCTCGCGCATCGGCAACTGCGCCGCGCCATACACCGCGATCGAGCTCGTGAACACGAAGCACTTCACCTCGTGGTTCACCGCCGCGTTGATCAGCGTCACGCTCCCGATCACGTTGTTCGCGTAGTTGAACCGGCGGATGAAGTGGCTCAGCCCCTCCGCCGCGTACGCCGCCAGGTGGTACACGTAGTCGAACTTCCACTCGGCGAACAGCCGGTTCACCAGCTCGGCGTCCGTCACCGACCCGCGCACGAACGTCGCGCCCCGCGGCACCTGGTCCTCGAATCCGCCGCTCAGGTCGTCCAGCACCACCACCTCGTGCCCCATCGCCAGGCAATGTCGCGCCACGTGCGAACCAATGAACCCCGCCCCACCCGTCACCAGCGATCGCATCCCGGTCACATCCCCCTGCAGCCGGCCGCAACCGGCGTTGCCGTTCCGTATCGCGCGTGCACCACGCTCGCCGGACCCGACGCCGGCACGCGCACCACGAACAGGTTGTCGTATTCCGCGTCGCAGATGTCCGCCGGGCGATGTGCGCCCAGCGCCTCGACGATGTCCGGCACCGTGTTGCTGTGTCCCACCACGAGCACCACGCCGCCGGCGTGCTGCATCACGGCCGCCGCCACCGCCTTCGCGTGCTCGGCCACGGAGCCGCCACCCGCCGTCACCACCTCGGGCGTGATCCCCAGCCGCTCGGCCAGCGGACGCGCCGTCGCCTTCGTGCGCTCGAACTGCGTCGTCACGATCGCGGTCACGCCGGCGTCACGCAACGCCGCCGCCAGCGCCTGCGCGCGCGCCTGTCCCGCCGAGTCGAGCGGCGGATCGGCCTTGGGTTCCGCGGCCTTCTCGGCGTGGCGGACGATGATCACGGTCGTGACAGCGGACGCCTGCGCGCGGCTGCGCGTGGCCGCACCCGCCTGTGCGCGCACGACGGACGGCGCGAGGAGCAGGCCGGCGATCAGCGCAAGGAATGTTCTCGTGACGTGCTTCATTATGGGAACTCCCGGATCACGAGATCCCCTTCCTGATCGCCTCGAGCATCCGGTCCGCAAAGAAGTCGATCTCGTCCACCGTCGTGTAGACGTTCGGCGTCACGCGCAGCCCCGCGAACTCCGGCGTCACCATCGGCGTGGACACGATGTGATGGTGCTCGTGCAGCCATCCACCCAGCT
>DASZRI010000334.1:0-1942 GCA_035549215.1 Gemmatimonadaceae bacterium
GGTCGCGCGCGCATGATGGCGGTCGTCGTCCTGAACGCGGTACCAGTCGCCCAGCGCCGCGCACGCCGTCAGGTCGTCGCGCCCACAGGCGCCCTCCAGCAGGACCAGCCCGCGCTCGACGTCCCGCATGTCGCGCGCGGCGCGCACCAGCGAGCGCCCGAGCGCGCCGCAGGCCCGGATGTCGCCCGATTCGCAGCCGGCCTGCGCCGCCAGCTCCGCGGTGGTCCAGGTCGCGCGCGTCGTGGGCGGGGCAGCCGCCCCACACCCGCTGGCCGCGATCAGCCACAACAGCCAGGCCCGGGCGCGCCCCATGACGGTTCACGATATCATCGGCGCGCATGTCCGACGACGGCCGCCCGCCGCGCCGCTGGCACTGGCACCTCGCGCTGCTCGCGCTGCTCGCGTTCGGGTGCGCGCGGTTTCAGCCCGTGACGCCGCTTCACGCGCGCAGCGCGGACGTGGACATCCAGCTCAGCTACCTGCGCCTGGGCAAGTACGGCCAGATGGTGTTCGCCGCGCAGGCCTCGGAGACGCACATCATCTCCCAGGCGTGGTTCACCGTGCCGACGCGCTCACCCTGCAGCGGCGGCACCGAGCTGGACGACGTTCGCGTCGACGGTGGCTCGTGGGTGCTCCCCGCCGGCAGCCACGAGATCGCGCTGCGATCGAGCTCGGTGATCCTACAGTACGGCCTGGACACGGTCGTCGACATCCAGACCGACCGCGGCTGCATCCGCGCGCCGGCCGTCAGCCAGAGCGTGCCGCTCGACGCGTCGCCGCGCGTGGCGCTGATCTCGACGATCGACGCCCTCTTCGCGCCCATGCCGGGCGGGCTGTGGGCGTTCATCGGTCTTCAGGCCGGCGCCGGAAAGTGGCTGGGCCCCGTGCAGCTGATCGCGCAGGCGGGCTACGCCGCGGCGTCGTGCACGGCGATGGCCTGCGGGCGCGACGCGCAAGGCAACCTGCGCACCGGCCCTGCCGTCCCGGTGACGCTGGAGGCGCGATACGGTCTCGCGACCCTGATGGCCGGCGACCTCGCCAACGTGCTCTTTCTCGACGCGCGTTACACCGTGACGCCGTTCTGGCTGCCGCTGCCGGACGGCGAGCAGCGCTTCACCGCGCAGTCCCTGTTCGGCGAGCTCGGGTGGGGTTACCTGGTTCGCGTGCCCGGTCCCCTCCGGCATCTGGAACGCGCCGCCCCCATCGAGCTGGTCGTTCCGCTGGGCGTGACCATCCAGACCGGCGGCGGACAGAAGACCGAGGCCGTCTTCAGCGGCGGCGTCGCGCTGCGATACGTGCTGTCGTTGTGAGCGCCACGCGCGGCGCGCGCGCACGTCAGATCTTGTCGCGCAGAAATTCGATGTAGTAGGGCGCGTCCTTGCGCTCTTCCAGCTCGCCGCGATCGATGGCGTCTTCGCAGAGCTTGCGCAGGTCGCCGATCCGCTTCGACGGCGGCAGGCCAAAGGTCTCCATGATGGCGTTGCCCAGACCGGGGGGCAGCGGCGGGATGCGCGCGTCCAGCGACCGGATGGCGAGGATGCGGTCCCGCAGCGCCTCGATGTTCCGGATCGCCTCCTCGCGGCGGCCCGGGCGGCGCGACGTGACGTCGGCGCACGACAGCTCGAGCAAGTCCTCCAGGTGCTCGCCCATCTCCTTGTCGAACCGCCGCACGGCCGCGTCGGTCCAGCCGGGCTCGTAGGCGTTGGCGCGCAGGTGGTTCAGCACCAGGAATCGGATGTCGCGCCGCTCGCCCTTGTCGAAACCCAGACGCCGCGCGATGGGGTCCCACATGCGCGCGCCCACCTCGGCGTGCCGGTGAAACGTGACGCGCCCGTCAGGCAGCATCACACGCGTCGGCACCTTGCCGATGTCGTGCAACAGCGCCGCCCACCGCACGATCGGGTTCTCGATCGACTGCACGACGACCTGCTTGGTGTGCTCC
>DASZRI010000335.1:0-6014 GCA_035549215.1 Gemmatimonadaceae bacterium
CGGCCAGCGAATCCCTGCGCAAGCACATGCTGGCCGTCGAGGCCGCGATGCGCGCATACGCCCTCCAGTTCGGCGAGGACGCCGACCGCTGGGGGCTGGCCGGGCTCGTCCACGACTTCGACTACGAGCGGTTCCCCAACGACGCGCATTCAGCCACCGAGGAACACCCGTCCGAGGGCGTGCGCATCCTGCGGGCGCGCGGGTGGCCCGAGGACATCCTCCAGGCGATCCTGGGGCACGCGACGTACACCGGCACGCCGCGCGAGTCGCGCATGGCGCGCGCCCTGTTCGCCGTGGACGAGCTCACCGGGCTCATCACGGCCACCGCGCTCGTGCGCCCCTCGAAAAGCGTCCACGACGTGGACGCGAAGGCCGTGCGGAAGAAGATGAAGGACAAGGCGTTTGCCCGCGGCGTCAGCCGTGAGGACGTGCTGCTGGGCGCCCAGGAGCTGGGCGTGGACCTGGACCAGCACATCCAGTTCGTGATCGATGCCATGCGCGCCTCGGCGGATGCCCTGGGGCTGGCTGGTACCGCCCCCTCGGCCTGACCCATGTTCAACGCCGGTCCCCCCGCCCGCGTAGTGGATGGTGGAAGGAGTGCGAACGGCCATGACTGTCGCGATCGCGTCCGTTGCCCTGCGGGAGAAGTTGCCGGTGGCTGATGCGGGGTTTCCGGAGCGACAGCATGTGCTCGCGGCCCAGCGCGGCGACCAGGAAGCATTTGCCGCGCTTGTCCGGGCGCACCAGCGGCGCGCGTACGCCGTAGTGCGCGCGATCGTCAGTACGCACGAAGACGCCGAAGACGCCGTGCAGGAGGGGTTCCTGCACGCGTACCGCGCGCTGGACCGGTTCATGCCGGACCAGCCCTTCGGCGCCTGGCTGTACCGGATCATGGCAAACGCGGCGCTCGACCTCGTGCGACGCCGCAAGGTGCGCGACGCGGATGAACTGCCCGAAACGGTGCCGATGCCGTTCCGGGACCCGGGCGAGGCCGACGAGCTTCGCACGCGGCTCGCGGAAGCGCTGACGCACCTGACGGACCGGCAACGGTCCGTGATCGTGCTGCATGACGTAGAGGGGTTCACGCACGGCGAGATCGGCCAGATGCTCGGGATTCCCGAGGGGACGGCCCGGTCGGACCTGCACCATGCCCGGGCAAGCCTGCGCCGGCTCTTGAAGGACGTACGGAGCGACCTATGAGCGACCTGCGACTGCTGAACGGATCAGGGGACGATGACATCACGCGCGGCCTGCGCGCGATGTACGCCGCGCCGTCCAGCGAGGCGTACTGGAACGAGCTCGAGTCCCGGATCATGCACCGCGTGGCCGGTGTCGAGCTGGGGTGGTGGAGCGAGCTGGATCACTGGACGCGCCCGGCCCTCGTGGCCGCGGCGGCCCTGGTCCTGGCCTGCGGCGCCGCCCTCATGCGGGCCCACCAGAACGAGCAGGAAGTGGCCTACCAGGCCCTGCTCGCCCCGACGCCCGTCCCCGTGGAAACCGCCGTCCGGCCCATGTTCCAGGACCGGCTCGACGGCACGTTCCGCTACATCTTCTCCCGCTGAGGACGGCCCATGGATCGGCCCAAGCAGCAGGCCTTCCTCTTCCTCGCCGGCGCCGTGCTCGTCGGCGCCGTGCTGGGCTATTCGGCCGACCGGCTCGCGCTGCGCCGGCCGCATAACTGGGCCGACCGCACCACCATGTACGAGGACCTGGGTCTCTCTGCCGCCCAGCGGACGGCGATGGACTCCCTGTTCGACGATCGCAACTGCCAGATCCGGATGGTCATGAAGCCGGTGGAGCCGGTCATCGACTCCATCCGCCTGTCGGCGCGCAAGCAGATGCGCAGCCTCATGACGCCGGACCAGCTCGCGCGGCTGGACGCGCGGGTCCGCGAGGACTCGATCCGGCACGCCCGCAACGCCAAACCCACTCGAGACGTTTGCAAGAAATGATGAAGGTCATCTTCCTGGCGGCCGTGCCCGCCGTGCTTGCCGCGCAGCAGCCGTCCCTGGAGCCTGCGCGCCCGATCAGCCTTCAGCAGGCCATCCGGCTCGCGCAGGAGAATTCGCCGACCGCCGTGCAGGCGCGCGGCCAGGTGTCCTCTGCCAACTCGGAGCGGCGCGTCGCCGTGGCGGGCTTTGCGCCCAGCCTGTCCTGGAGCATGAGCCAGTCGCAGCAGAACGGCGAGCGGTTCGGCCCGCAGGGCACCATCGTGCCCTACACGGCGCAGCCCTGGTCGTACAACACGGGCCTGAGCGCGCGCCTCAACCTGTTCGACGGCGGCAAGCGCATCGCTGCGCTGCGGCAGTCCAGCGCGGACATCACCGCGGCGCAGGCCAACCAGGTCGCGCAGGACTTCAACCTCGCGCTCCAGGTGAAGACGCAGTACTACAACATCCTGGCGGCCGAGGAGTCCGAGGGCGCCGCGATGGCGCAGCTTCAGCAGGCCCAGGAGCAGCTCAAGGTCTCCACTGAGAAGCTGCAGGCCGGCGCCGCGACGCGCTCGGACTCGCTGCGGTCGGCCATCCAGGTGGGCAATGCGCAGCTCGCTCTCCTGACGGCCCGCAACAACCGCCGCATCGCCAGCGCCGCGCTCACGCGCCTGGCGGGCACGACGTACCTGGTGACGGCGGACCCGAGCGACACGCTCGACACGCGCCTCACGCCGGTGGACAGCACCATGCTCGCCCAGCTGGCCATGCAGGGCCCCGCCATCCGCCAGGCCGAGGCGCAGGTGTCGTCGGCGAACATGGCCGAGCGCTCCGCCAAGACGCAGTACCTGCCGAGCATCGACCTGTCGTACAGCCGGTCCGGGAGCGGGTTCGACAAGTACTTCGGCATCGGCGGCGGCAAGCTCGCGTACAGCAACAACCTTGGCCTGTCGCTGAGCTTCCCGCTCTTCAACAACTGGTCGCGCGAGGACGCCATCCTTCGCGCCGGCATCTCGGCCGAGAATGCCGAGGCGAACCTGCGCGACGCCAGGCTGGCCCAGCAGCAGACGCTGATCCAGGACCTCGCCGCGCTCAACACGGCGCAGGAACAGATCCGGATCCAGATGCAGTCGGTGGCGGCGGCCGAAGAGGACCTGCGCGTCCAGCAGCAGCGCTATCAGGCTGGCGCGTCGGTGCTCCTGGACGTCCTGACGTCGCAGACGACGCTCAACCAGTCGCGCCTCGCCCTCATCCAGGCGCGACTGTCGTACCGCACCACCAAGGCCCAGATCGAGCAGCTCGTCGGCCGGGACCTCAACTGATCACCCCCGGCGCCCGAGGGCACGGAACCTCCCGTTCCGGCCGCCCTCCCGGCGTCGCTCACGCAGGCAGTACCCGCAACCCGACCCGAGGAACAGGTTCGTGAAACGATTTCTTCCGCTGCTCGCGCTCGGCCTCGTCGCCGCCGGCTGCAACCGCCAGAAGGACAAGGCGGTGCCGGTACAGGTGGCCACGATCGCCCGACGCGACATCATCATTTCCGCCGACGCCAATGGCACCATCGAGCCGATCGTGATCGTCGAGGTGAAGTCCAAGGCGTCCGGCCTCGTCACGCAGATGCCCGTCGAGACCGGGACGTACGTCAAGCCGGGTGACCTGCTCGCGCAGGTGGACACGCGCGACGTGCAGAACCGCTACGACCAGGCCCTGGCCAACCTGAATGCGGCCCAGGCCCAGCTCGACGTGGCCGCCTCGCAGAAGAAGCGCAGCGACGAGATGTACGCGGCCAAGGTCATCACGCAGCAGGAGAACGAGTCGGCGCGCCTGACCTACGAGAACGCGCAGTCGCAGCTCGTGAGCCAGAAGGCGGCCCTCGACCTGGCCAAGCAGGCCCTCGAAGACGCCACCGTCCGCGCGGTCACCGAAGGCACGATCATCGAGAAGGACGTGTCGGTGGGCCAGATCATCACGTCGTCCACGTCGTCGTTCGGCGGCGGCACGACGCTGCTCAAGATGGCCGACCTCTCCAAGGTCCGCATGCGCGCGTTCTTCAACGAGACCGACATCGGCCAGATCCACCCGGACGAGCAGGCCACGGTGACCGTGGATGCGTTCCCCGACCGCCGCTTCTATGGCAAGGTGGAGAAGATCGAGCCGCAGGCGGTGGTGCAGCAGGGCGTGACCATGTTCCCCGTGCTCATCAACCTCGACAATGCCGACGGCGCGCTGCGCCCGGGCATGAACGGCGAGGTATCGGCGCTGGTGGACCAGCGGCTGAACGTGGTCGCCGTGCCCAACGACGCGGTGAAGACGGTGCGTGAGGGCGTCTCGGTGGCGAGCATGCTCGGCCTGAGCCCCGATTCCGTGCAGGCGCAGATCCGCGCCCAGATGGGCGGCGGCATGGGTGGCGGCAACCGCGGCGGTGGCACGGCTGGTGGCAACCGCGGCGGCAACGGCGGGAGCGCGGCCAATGGCGGCGGCGCGGGCGCCACGCGCGGCGAGGTGGACCTGACGGCGTTCCAGAACCCGCAGCAGGGTGGCGGCTCCCGCCAGGGCGGGTTCCAGCAGGTGCAGGTCACGGACAAGGACTGCGCCGCCGTGGACGCCGCCTACAAGAAGCACCCGAAGGAGAAGAAGCAGCTCGACGACCTGATGACCAAGATGCGCGACCCCGGCGCCGACCGTCAGGCACTCATGGGCCAGTTCCAGCAGCTCTACGCTGCGATCGGCGTGGATCGCGCAGTGGCCGGCGCCTGCCGTCGCCGCGAGATGCAGGCGAATGGCGGCGGCATGGGCGGCGGGATGAATGGCGGGAACGGCGGGAACGGCGGCGGCATGAACGCCGGCAACCGTGGCGGTCAGCGTGGCCAGGGCGCCAGCGGCGGCCAGGGCAACATGAACGTCGCCCCGGAACAGGCACCGCGCGTGCGCCCGCGCCCGGGCCTCGTGTTCGTGCAGGACGGCGCCACGTACAAGCCGCGCGTCGTGATGCTCGGCGCGGGCAACTTCGACTACACCGAGGCGCTCAGCGGGCTGAACGAGGGCGACAAGGTGGTGCTGCTCAACGTCCTCTCGCTGCAGGCCGCGCGCCAGCAGCAGCAGGATCGCTTCCGCGGCATGTCGGGCGTGCCTGGCCTGCAGCAGCAGGGCGGCGGGGCGCGCGGTGGCGGCGGCGGTGGCCCGCGCGGCGGCGGACGGTAATCGTCATATGCTCATTGGCGAGATCATCAGCGTCGCGCTCGGCGCGCTGCGGGCCAACAAGCTGCGCTCCCTGCTCACGATGCTTGGCATCGTGATCGGCGTGGCCGCGGTGATCGCGATGGTTGCCCTCGGCACCGGCGCGCAGAAGGCCGTGAACGACCGCATCGCGTCGCTCGGCACCACGCTGCTCACCGTCAGCCCGGGCTTCCAGCGCGGCGTCGGCGTGGCGGTGGCCGGCCAGGTGAAGCGAATGACGATCGAGGATGCCAAGGCACTCGACGACCAGGAGCAGGCCCCGGACGTCATCGCCGTGCAGCCCGAGATCAGCAAGAACCTGCAGGTGACGTGGACCAACCAGAACACCAACACGTCCGTGGTGGGCGTCACGTCCAACTACCTGACGGTCCGCAACTACAAGCTGTCGTCCGGGCGCATGTTCACCGACGCGGAGGACCAGGGCCAGCAGCGCGTGGCCGTGGTCGGGCCGACGGTGGCGAGCAACCTTGGCGTCAGCTCGGGCGATGCGCTCGTGGGTGAGGAGATCCGCATCGGCGGCGTGCTCTACACGGTGGTCGGCGCGCTCGAGTCCAAGGGCCAGGGCGCCGGCTTCGGCGACCCGGACGACCAGATCCTGATCCCGATCACCACGGGCCGGTTCCGCGCCTTCGGCACGAACTGGGTGCGCAGCATCAGCGTGCTCGCGTCGAGCGAGGACAACATCCCGCTGGCGATGGCCGAGATCCAGAAGGTGCTGCGTCGCCAGCACAAGATCCGGCCGAACCTGCCGGACGATTTCCAGATCCGCAGCCAGGCGGACTTCCTGAACACGCTGGGCGAGACGACGCAGGTGTTCACGTACCTGCTCTCGGGCATCGCCGCGGT